>DASQDV010000168.1:0-2622 GCA_035633995.1 Pyrinomonadaceae bacterium
GAGGCGCGCAGGAGCTAGTGCCCCGCGAGAGCTTCGGCGCGGTCGTCGTCGGCAGCGTCATCACCTACGCCGTCGCGCTCACGGCCTCCGCGCTCATACTCTGGTTCTTCGGACGCTTCGACGGCGTCACGCCTTATACCGCGCTCGCGCAAACAATCGTGCTCGGCGTGGCCGCGACGCTCGGCGCGTCCGCCGGAAGACTCCTGTTGCAGTGATGAGGAAACTACAAAAGAACTGGGTGGAGTGGGCGGTCTTCGCCGTCGGCCTCGCGCTCGTCCTCTCCGCGCTCGTCTACCTCGTTTACGAAGGCGCAACGATGGGCAGCGACCCGCCGAGCCTCGAAGTGCGTCTCGGCACGCCCCAACAGCGCGCGCACAACTTCATCGTCCCCGTCACCGTCATAAATCACGGCGACGAAACCGCCGAAGGCGTCACGGTCGAAGTCCTTCTGGAAAGCGGCGACGGACGCGAGCCGGAGCGCGGCGAACTCACCGTCGCCTTCATCCCACGCCGCGCCACGCGCGAAGGCTGGGTCGCCTTCCAGCAAGACCCGCGCGCCGCGCGTCTCACGGCGCGCGTACTCGGCTACGAAAGACCTTGAGCGCACGCGTGTCGCCGCGCTAGGGCGAGCGACCATTGCGCGAGCGACTCGAATAAAGCCGTGAAGCGACGCGCGGCAAACAGTCTTATTTGGGGCTGACCGCCCCACCCGCAGGCCATGTCGTATCGCCCACGCGCTTGAGATTCATCTCGAAGAAACGCACCGGCTCTTTACCGGGCATGATGCGGTCGCCGACCTCGCGCCACGCGCCGTCCTTGATGACCGCCGTGTAGCGGATCGTCATCGCCCCGGCAGGAATTTCCCACACGTAGCCGTCAGCGTTAGGCGTCAGCACGAAGTCGCCGACCTGACCCTGCGCGTAAGAGTGCAGGGTGTAGGCGCGCGTTGACGGGTTGTAGGAGATCGTGCCGAACGCGTTAAAGGTGACTTTTCCGTCCGGGTCGTACCCGCGCCCCTCTATGACCTTCACAGACCCGTCGAGGAACGGGCCGATTCGCTCCGTCTGCGTGATGCTGTGCTTCTCGCCCGAAGGCAGAATCGTCCACGCCGTGCCTCGCCACACGCCGTCCATCATGGCGAGACGCTGCATGGCCTCGCGCTGAGCCTTGATGAGCGTGGCCGGATCGGGGCGCGTTTGCCCCGTCGCGGGCGACATCATTCCTATAAGCAGGAGTGCCAACGCCACGAATCGCTGTCTGAACATTTTCGTCCTCCTCAAGTTTGCGCTCTCCCCTGTTTCAAGCCGGCGCATCTTACTCTCTTTCCAGAAAAAATAGCGATGCGCAATTGCACATCGCTATGATACGAAAAAAGGCGTGCTATCCACACTATGTCTGCATCGCGGCGCCTACGGCATTTGCTTCCGGCGGTCTTCTCGTCGCGCAAAAAGTTTGCAGACAGCCGCGCCGGTGTTGTAGCTTTTGCGCGCACGACAATTTTCACGCCTCCGGATTTAAGTTGACTATGAAAAAACGAGAGCAGGCGGCGAGCGTCCGCGCACGCACGTCGCGTCGGCAGTTCGCGAAGACTATCGCGGCGGCGTTTGCTGCCGCGCCGCTCGTCGCTTCGACGCTGAGTGCGCAGACGCCGCCCGCAACCAAACAGGCACCCGCGCCGCCCAATCCGCAGCCGACGCCCGCGCCGCAAGCCGCGCCGTCGCCCGTTGCCGAAGCATACGCGGAGGTCGCACGCCTGCGCTTCGGCGAGAAACTCGGCGCGGAAGAACTCGCGCGCATGAAGCGCGACATCGAAGGCAACGTCCGCACGGCGGAACGCCTGCGCGCCTTCAAACTCAAGAACGCGGACGAACCGGATTTCATCTTTATAGCTTGAAAGCGCGCGGGGTAAGCGCGCGGGTACAGGGGAAGGGGTAAAGGGGAAAGGGAAGAAGCCGCGTACACTCTGGTCACGGTGCGCACGCCCTGATCATGGTACGCATATTCTGATCGTGGCACACACGTTTTGATCGCGGCGCGCACATTCTAAATTTTGTCTTTCACCTTTGACCTTCACCCCTTACCCTTTTCCCCTTCAAACATTTTATGCTTACCGAAGACACCCTCTTTTCTTCCGTCGCCGAACTCGCCGCGTTGATTCAGGCGCGCAAAGTCTCGCCCGTCGAGTTGACGGAAGGTTATCTGGCGCGGCTCGAACGATTCGGCGCGCGGCTCGGCGCGGTCGCAAACGTGATGCGCGAGAGTGCGCTTAAGGAAGCGCGGCAGGCAGAGCGTGAGATTCGCGCGGGTCGCTACAGAGGTTTGCTGCACGGCATTCCTTACGGCGCGAAAGACCTGCTCGCCACGCGCAACGCGCCAACCACCTGGGGCGCGACGCCCTACAAAGATCAACGCTTCGACTACGACGCCACCGTCGTCAACAAACTACGCGACGCGGGCGCAGTCCTTGTCGCCAAACTCGCAATGGTCGAACTCGCGGGCGGCATGGGCTACAACCAAGCGGACGCGAGTTGGACGGGCGCGTGCCGCACGCCCTGGAACACGGATTATTGGAGCGGCGGTTCGTCGTCGGGGCCGGGCGCGGCGGTCGCCGCCGGACTCGTC
>DASQDV010000169.1:0-5548 GCA_035633995.1 Pyrinomonadaceae bacterium
GTCGAAGTCGTCAAAACCATTTTGACGGACGAAGCGGTTTACGAAACGGCGGTTGATTTCGGCAAGCGGCTCGGCAAAGTTCCCGTGCGCGCGTCCGACAAAACGGGCTTCATCGTCAACCGCCTGCTCGTGCCCTACATGCTCGATTCGATCCGCGCGCTCGAAGAGGGCGTGGGCTCGATTGTGGACATCGACAACGCGATGAAACTCGGCTGCGGCTACCCGATGGGGCCGCTCACGCTCGGCGACTTCGTCGGCCTCGACACCACCTACTATATCGCCGAGATCATGTTCAACGAATTTCGCGAAAAGCGTTTTGCGCCGCCGCCGCTTCTCAAGCGCATGGTGCTGGCCGGACTCTACGGGCGCAAATCCGGGCGCGGCTTCTACGACTACACCACAGACCCGAAGAATCCCGTGCCGATGAACCTTATCTAAAAGCAACGTTGAAGGAGGAACGGGGAACGAGGAATGAAAAACCACCTGCTTTTAGTTCATCGTTCCGCGTCCCGCCTTCATCCTTTCGATTAAAGGGGGGAACATGAGTAAAGAACAACAGTTGGTGCTGACTTCTTCCGCCGAGGGCGGCGCGGCTTCCGATTTCGGGAGCGGGTCGATCTTCTTCGTCGGGACGGCGACGGTGATTTTGCGCTATGCGGGTTTCACGATCCTGACCGACCCGAACTTTCTGCACGCGGGCGACCACGTGCATCTCGGCTACGGCCTGACGGCTGAACGACTGACCAACCCGGCGATTGAACTCGAAGAGTTGCCGCCGATTGATTTCTGCGTGCTCTCGCACTATCACGGCGACCACTTCGACCGCATCGTCGAGGAGCGCCTGCAAAAGGACTTGCCGATCATCACCACCGAGCACGCGGCGACGAATCTCAGGGAGAAGAATTTCACCGCGCCCATCGCGCTCGACACGTGGGATGCGGTGACGGTGCAAAAGGGCGACGCGAGCGTGCGCGTCACTTCGATGCCGGGCAAGCACGGCCCGACGATGGTTGACCTGTTCCTCCCGCCCGTCATGGGCAGCATGCTCGAATTCCGAAACGCGGCGGGCGAGCGCACGACGCTGCGCCTCTACATCACCGGCGACACGCTCGTCCACGACGACCTCAACGAAATCCCGAAGCGTTACCCCGATATTGATCTCGCGCTCTTTCACCTCGGCGGCACGCGCATCATGGGCATCCTCCTGACGATGGACGCCGAGCAGGGCGTCGAGGCCATTCGCATCATCAACCCGCGCGAGGTGATTCCGATCCACTACAACGACTACGAAGTCTTCCAGTCGCCGCTCGAAGATTTCAAGCGTGCCGTCGAGGCCGCGGGTTTCTCAGACCGCGTGAAGTATCTGAGTCACGGCGAGACTTATGACTTCGAAGTGCCCGCCAGCCGCTTCGCTTAAATGTTGTGCCGTCAGGGACGCCTAAGGTCACGGAGTTAAAATTCATGCTTCATGATCCCGGCATTAAAGTGGCGGGCGATTGGCAAGCGTCCCTGACGGCATAACGCCTGACTGTTTTATGAAACTAAATTCATCGCGCGCCCTACAGCGCCTGTTGCTGATTATCGCCTGCCTCGGCCTTGCCTCGCCGGTCGCGACCGGCACCATATCGGTGCGGCGGCAAGCATCGGCGCGTTACGTCTGCCCGATGCACGCTGAGGTGACATCGTCGAAGCCCGGCAGTTGCCCGCGCTGCAACATGAAGTTGGTTGCGCGGAAAGGCGACAGGCCGAAGGCGTCAACGAACGCGACGGCGGCGACGCAGCAACCCAATCAGCCCGCCATGTCCGTCGCCGAGCGCGTGCGCGCGTTGGAGCAGGTTGCGCCCACCTACGAGTTCACCTGCCTGATGCACCCCGAAATTCGCCAGGCGCAGGAGGGCTTGTGCCACAAATGCGGGATGCCGCTCTCGACGGTGCAGCCGTCCGTGACGGGCGCGTACCGGCTCGCCTTCGATGCGTCGCCGCCGAGACCGAAGGCGGGCGAAAAAGTGCGTCTCAACTTCACCGTCACGCACCCCGAGACGGGCGCACGCGTCAAGAACTACGTCGTCAATCACGAGAAGCTGTTTCACCTCTTCATCGTCAGCGAGGACATGAACGAGTACCAGCACATCCACCCGGAACTCGCGCCCGACGGCACGTTCAAAGTGGAGACGATGCTGCCGCGCGCGGGACTCTACAAGTTGCACTCCGATTTCTTCCCCACGGGCGGCACGCTTCAAGTGCAGCACCGCGACCTCGCAACGGTCGGTTATAGCCCGCGCCGCGCGCACGCTCCCGCCGCGCTCGTCGCGGACACGTCCTTCACGAAGACGATTGACGGAATGAAGATCAATTTGCAATGGGATAGAGACTTGACCGCCGGGGCGTTCGTCCGGCTCAAGTACTCGCTCGCAGACGCGCGGACGGGCGAGGCAGTGCGCGACCTCGAACCGTATCTCGGCGCGTGGGGGCACACGCTCATCCTCGACGCGGCTCAAGCCGAATATCTACACTCGCACCCGACCGAGACGTTGCCGGAGGGCACGCCGCGCGCCTCTTTGCGCGGCGGCCCCGAAGTCGAGTTCGGCGCAATGTTCCCCGAAGCCGGCCTCTATCGCATCTGGACGCAATTCCAGCGCGGCGGTCGCATCACGACCGTCTCTTTCACCGTCCGCGTGCGGCCTGCCGTATGACGCGCGCCGCATCAGGCGACATTCTGGTCGAGGAGCGCAAAGTCGGCGAGGGCGACGCGCTCGTCTGCGTCGTGCGCCTGAACCGTCCCGCAAAACTGAACGCGCTCACGCGCGCCATGCTCGAACAACTCACGGAACTTTTCCGCGCCTTCGCCGAGCGCGCGGACGTGCGCGCCGTCATCCTCACCGGCACGGGGCAGGCGGCCTTCAGCGCGGGCACGGACATCTCCGAACTCGAAGGACTCGATGAACAGGGCGCACGCGCGACCGCCGAGCGCGGGCAGGAGACCTGCGAGGCGATTGAACTGTGCGACGTGCCCGTTATCGCCGCCGTCAACGGTCTGGCGGCGGGCGGCGGCGGCGAACTCGCGCTCGCCTGTCACCTGAGAATTGCCGCCGCCCACACCGCGTTCTCGCTCCCCGAACTCAAGCTCGGCATGATTCCCGCCTACGGCGGCACACAACGCCTCGCACGCGCCGTCGGGCACGGGCGCGCGCTCGCCGCCATGCTCGCGGGCGACCCGTTGACGGCGGACGAAGCGCTCCGGTTCGGCCTTGTCAACCGCGTCGTCCCCGCCGAACAGGTCATGACGGAAGCCGACGCGCTCGCGCACACGCTCTGCGAACTCGCGCCTCTCGCCCTGCGCGCCTGCCTCCAGGCCGTCACGCGCGGCGCGCGCCTCCCGCTCTCCGACGGCCTCGCGCTCGAAGCCGAACTCTTCTCCCGTCTCTTCTCCACCGAAGACGTGCGCGAAGGCACACGCGCCTTCCTCGAAAAACGCGCGCCACAATTCAGAGGAAAGTAGATCGTGAATCGTAGTCGTGAATAGAGAAGAGCTGTTTTCGTCTATTCACGCTTTGCGATTCGCGATTCACTATCTTCGCTTGTCACCCGCCACACGTTTTACCTATACTGCTGTTGAATCAATCTTCATAATGTCTGGAGTCGCCGGAAACACTTGCAGCCCGTCACACATCAAGGACAGTTGAACGCGAAGGGCTTTCGCTTCGCGCTGGTGTCGAGTCGTTGGAACGACTTTCTCACGTCGCGGCTGGTCGAAGGCGCGCTCGACGCGTTGGAGCGGCTCGGCGCGGCGGAGAAGTCTGTGGAGCATTTTCGCGTGCCGGGGTCGTTCGAAATACCGCTGCTGGCGAGCAAGCTGGCGGACTCGGAAAAGTATGACGCGGTGATCTGCCTCGGCACGATCATACGCGGGCAGACGCCGCACTTCGATTACATCGCGGGCGAGGTGACGAAGGGCATCGCGCAGGCCGCGATGGAATCGGGGATTCCGGTCGTCTATGGCGTCGTCACGGCGGACACGCTCGAACAGGCGATTGACCGCGCGGGCGTCAAGGCCGGTAACAAGGGGTTCGAGGCCGCCATGGCGGCCGTCGAGTTAGTCAATCTTTACAAGGAAGCATTTGCGAAATGATGAACGCGGAACGATGAACGATGAATGAAAGACGTTTTGCTTTCAGTTCATCGTTCGTCGTTCCTCCTTCATCATTCGCTTTTCTGGGGTGTTAATTCATGGGTTCGAGACGTAAGGCGCGTGAATGTGCCTTGCAGATGCTCTTTGCGGCTGATGTCATGAGTGCGGCGCGGAAGGAAGAAGTGCGCGCCGACCAACTCGTGCGCGATTACTGGGCGGAACTGGGCGAGACGGAACTCGACGATCCGGCGCGCGATTTCGCCACGCGGCTCGCGCTCGGCGCGCTCTCGCGCGCGAGGGAACTCGACGAACGCATCCGCTCGCGCGCCGAACACTGGCGTATCGAACGCATGGCCGTCGTGGATCGTAACGTGCTCCGGCTGGCCGTCTACGAATTTTTGCACGAGCCGACGCCGCGCACCGTCGCCATCAACGAGGCGCTGGAGATCGCCCGCCGCTTCTCCACCTACGAAGCCACGCAGTTCATCAACGGCATCCTCGACGCCATCAAGCGCGACCTCGATCAGGAGCAGCCGCAAACGGATGTCGTTAACGAAACCGAAGACGAAGCCGACGACGGCGACGCGCCCGACGAGGACGGCGACGACGAAGAGCGCATCGTCTCGGCTTCCTGATCCGCACTCGCGGCAGACCGCCGCCACTATTGCCCCTCGCTTACGAAGCTCGCTCCGCGCTCACTCGCGGAGCGCTTTATCATTACTCCACTTTGCCGCCGGTTAATCGTCGCGGTCTTCCTATGTCACGACGCCGCCCCAGCAAAACAGGTGAGCGCACAATCGCCGAGTCTTTTCAGGAATACGGGCGCGGCGCGGCGGGCGGGCTGATGTTCAGCCTGCCGCTCCTCTACACGATGGAGGTCTGGTGGGCTGGCTTCAACTCGCACCCCTGGCGGCTCGCCGTCTACGTTCTGGCGACGTTCGTGCTGCTGCTCGGCTACAATCGTTATGCCGGATTGCGCCACGACGCGAGCATGGCCGAAGTGGCGATTGATTCCGTCGAAGAGATGGGGATCGGTTTCATCATCGCGGCGCTGGCTCTGTTTCTGCTGGGGCGCATCACGTTCGACATGCCCGCGAGCGAGGCCGCCGGGCAGATCGTGATCGAGGCGATGACGGTCGCTATCGGCGTCTCCGTCGGCACATCGCAACTCGGCGGCGGTGACGAGGGAGACGAGGGCTTCGGCGGCGCGAACTCGTCGCAGAAGGCGCGAGGTGGCGGCGGCGGTCAGGCGAAGAAAAAGGCGCGCGGGCGCGGCGCAGGGCAGGGGGAACCACACTTCGGCGGCCAGTTGTTGCTCGCGCTCTGCGGCGCGGCGCTCTTTGCCGCCAACGTCGCGCCGACCGAAGAGATCGTCTTGATCGCGATAGAAATTTCGTGGATGCGCCTGCTCGCGCTGGC
>DASQDV010000170.1:0-4012 GCA_035633995.1 Pyrinomonadaceae bacterium
CTCGTCGTGCGCGAAGGCAAGACCTACGTTTACCAGCGGGAAGCCCCGCGCTAACCGCCGCCCCGCACTGTGGCGAGTTAGCGAATAAGCAAGGCTAAGAAGTTAAGACTCACCGCAGAGAGCATAGAGGGAAACGCGGAAGGATGAAGGAGAAGACAGAACACAGAATACAGGAATCAGAATGAAGACCCGTCCGGGTTTTCTTCTGACTTCTGTATTCTGAATTCTGACTCCTGCTGTTGATTCATCCTTCCGCATTCCTGCTTCCGCGTCAGTTTTTAAGCCCGACAACTCCTCCGCGCGCGAACTTTACGAGGCGGGCACGTTCATGTTCAGCGTGCGCACGAGGAAGCCCCAAATGTCTGCGTATTCTTCGATGATCTTCGAGGTGGGTTTGCCCGCGCCGTGCCCGGCCTTCGTCTCGATGCGGATGAGGACAGGCGCGCTGCCGCCTTGCGCCGCCTGCATCGTCGCGGCGAACTTGAAACTGTGGCCGGGCCAGACGCGGTCGTCGTGGTCGGCGGTCGTGATCAGGGTCGGCGGGTAGGCCGTTCCCGGTTTCAGGTTGTGCAGCGGCGAATAGGCATAGAGCGACTTGAACTCGTCGGCGTTGTCGGGCGAGCCGTAGTCGGAAGCCCACGCGGCGCCGATGGTGAATTTCGTGAAGCGGAGCATGTCCATCACGCCGACGGCGGGCAGCGCCGCGCCGAACAGGTCGGGTCGCTGCGTGATGACAGCGCCGACGAGCAGGCCGCCGTTCGAGCCGCCCTGGATGGCGAGTTTCGGCGTGGACGTGTACTTGTTCGAGATGAGCCACTCGGCGGCGGCGATGAAATCGTCGAAGACGTTCTGCTTCTTCAACTTCATTCCCGCCTCGTGCCAGTCTTTGCCGTACTCGCCGCCGCCGCGCAAATTCGCCAGCGCGAAGACGCCGCCCATCTCCATCCAGACGAGGCGGCTGATGGAGAACGCGGGCGTCTCGGAGACGTTGAAGCCGCCGTAGCCGTAGAGCAGCGTCGGGTTCGTGCCGTCGAGTTTCAGACCCTTCTTGTGCGTGATGAACATCGGGACGCGCGTGCCGTCCTTGCTCTTATAAAAAACCTGCTTCGTCTCGTAGGCGTTCGGATCGAAATCAACTTTCGGCTGGCGGAAGATCGTGCTCTTGCCCGTCACGAGGTCGTAGCGGTAGATGGGATAGGGCGTCGTGAAACTGCCGTAGGTGTAGAACGTCTCTTTGTCCGTGCGCTTGCCTGAGAAGCCGGAGGTCGAACCGATGCCGGGCAACTCGACTTCGCGGACAAATGCGCCGTCGGTCTTGTAAACCTTCACCTGCGAATGCGCGTCCTTGAGATAAGAGACGACGAACATGTTGTTGAGGACGTTCACGCCGTCAATCGTCTCCGCCGCTTCGGGGATGACGACTTTCCAGTTCGCGCGTTCGGGCTTGCGCGTGTCAACGGCGATCACTTTGTAGCGCGGCGCGTCCTTGTCGGTCGCAAACCAGAAGACCGCGCCGTCGTTGTCTATGAAGTTATAGGCGGCGTCGAAATCGTCGAGCAGTTTGACGACGGGCGCATCCTTCGCTTGCAGGTCTTTGTAATAGACGCGGTTCTTGGCGTCCGTGCCGACCCAGACGCTGATGATGAGATAGCGGCCGTCTTCGGTCACGTCGCCGCTGAAGCCCCAGTCCTTTTGATCCTTGCGTTCGTAGACGAGCACGTCTTCCGCTTGCGGCGTGCCGAGGCGGTGATAGTAGAGTTTCTGAAACTCGTTGACGCCCGCCAGATTGCTCGCACCCGCCTTCGGCTCGTCGTAGCGGCTGTAGAAGAAGCCTTTGCCGTCCGTTGTCCACGACGCGCCGGAGAACTTGACCCACTTGACGTGGTCGGGCAGGTCTTGGCCGGTCTCTATGTTGCGCACGCGCCACTCAGACCAATCGGAGCCGGAAGTCGCCAGCCCGTAGGCCATCAACTTGCCGTCGCGGCTGATGGCTGTGCCCGCGAGCGCAATCGTGCCGTCGGCGGAGAGTTTGTTCGGGTCTAAAAGGACGCGCGGCTCGTCCGCGAGCGAGGCGACGGTGTAGAGCACGCTCTGGTTCTGGAGGCCGTCGTTCTTCGTGTAGAAGTAGCGTTCGCCTTCGCGGAAGGGGATGCCGTAGCGTTCGAAGTTCCAGAGTTTGGTCAAACGCTCCTTGATGCGTTTGCGCGCCGGAATCTCCGCGAGGTAAGCGTTCGTCAGGCGGTTCTGCGCTTCGACCCACTGGCGTGTGTCCGCCGAATCCAAATCTTCGAGCCAGCGATAGGGGTCTGAAATTTTCGTCCCGTGATAATCGTCCAACTGTTCCACCTTCTTCGTCGCCGGGTAAATGAGCTTCGACATCTTCGTCGTCGGCGCGCCGTCGGCGTTCGACTTCTGCGCGAGCGCGACGGGCTGTAGTCCCGACGTAAAAATTGCGACGACCAATAAGAGACGCGGCGCAAACGTGCGCGAGCGATTAAGAGCAGACATCGTGTTAATTCCTTTCTCCGAACGCGTGTGCAAGGCAACCGAATGAGGTTGAGGATGCAGGGGGATTTTCTATGCGAATTTTTGAGTTAAGTCAATGCGGCGAAACGATGAACTGAAAACCGTCAGTTGTCCGTTGTCTGTTGTCAGTCGTTCGAGAGCATCTTTAGCAATTCACTGAGCCTGCCCAGACAACTGACGACGCACAACGGACAAAAAACAGTGGCTGGTTCTACCCGCCGAAACTTCTCCTGAACAGATAGGCCATCTTGATGAAGAAGGTGCGACCGTTGCGGCGGAAGCCGGGTTCGAGTCGCCCGTTGATGGGCGAAAAGGTGTTGACGTTGGCGTCGTCGTTGTAGCCGACGTAGAAGGCCGTGCCCGGATTCGGCGTCCAGCCGAGGAGGAACTGGCCGCGCGCGCGGCGCGGCAGCGTCTCGTAGTCTATGCGCGCACGCGCGAAGAGGAAACGCGTGAACTGGTAGGTCGTGCGCCAAGAGATCAGGTTCACGTCGAAGGCGACGAGGTTGGTGTCGTAGCGGCGCAGGCGATTCTTGGTGTAGTCGAGCGTCGAGCGCAGGGCGTTCGTCGGCTGGTAGGCGAGCGAGCCGCGAAACTCGAAGAGGCCGCCGCGCCCCGGGTCGAGCGGCGCGGAGCAGACCGACGGGGGCACTTCCTCGTCGCACAAACCTGCGGCGTCCGCCTCGCGCGCGGCGATTGCCACGGGGCTGACGCGCGGGAAGCGACGCCCTGCGCCGAAGTCGAAATCGAAATGGCCGTCGCGGTAAACGGCGCGCCAGTTGGCCGAATACTTTTTGCTCGGGCGATAGCCGCCGAAGAAGAAGTAGTGGTTTTTGCGCGATGAGCGTTCGGAGCTTTCCCCCGCGAACGCGCCCCTCTGTGTTGCCGAACGCCGCGCGCCGAATTCCTCTTCGATCAGGCGCTCGTAGGCATATTCGTAGGCCGCGCCGATGTTGAATTGCTTCTTGAAGAAGAACTGGAAATTCGTCTCGCTCTCCCAAGACTGGCTGCGCCCCTGAAAGTCGTGGCTGATGTAAGAGAAGTTGTGGACGTGCCAGTTGATGAGCGTGGCTTTCGGTTTGGGCGTCGTGTCGTAGGAGGTGTAGAGGCTGTGAAAATTGGTGTTCGTGCGCGAGGTAAAACCGACTTCGGCGCGATAATCGTTAGTGCTGCCTTCGCTGTAATACTCGTAACCGAAGTTTCTGCCGAAGTGCGAATAGGCCGCCGTGTAGCCGAGTCCTCTGCCGTTGCGCAGTTCGTCGGCGTCGAGATCGGGATTGGGAAAATCCCGGTGCGAGGTGGTGCCGACGAGGGAGAAACTGGCGGTCGTCTGCGGGTCGAGTTTGAAGCGACCGTCGATGCCGCCTGTCTGGTTGTGCAGTTCCTTGAACTGGTAGGTGGTGGCGACCGCGCCGATGGTGCTCTCCCGCCCGACGTTTCGGTTGACGCGGGCGACGCCGATGAAAGCGTTCTTGTCGAGGAAGCG
>DASQDV010000171.1:0-2061 GCA_035633995.1 Pyrinomonadaceae bacterium
GATGCGCGGCGTGGCGGGCGGGTTCGTCACCGTCACGATCAAATTCTGCTGGTTGTTCGTGTTGAAGTAGATGCCGTAGCCGCCGCGAAGGCTCGTCTTGCCGTCGCCGAACACGTCCCACGCGAAGCCGACGCGCGGCGAGAGGTTCTTGCGCGTCGGGTTCTGGTAGAGCAGGCCGGTCGTCGGCGCGCGGTCAGTAAAAATAGAGGGCAGCGCGGAATCGCGCCCCTGGAGGTCAACCGGCATGGTCGTCGTCTCGTAGCGCAGCCCGGCGTTGAGCGTAAGGCGTTCGTGGAGGCGGAAAGTATCCTGCACGTAGCCCGCGAAGAGCGTGAAACGCCAGTAGCGGTCGAGCGCGCCGTTGATGGGGAGGCCGATGAAACTCTGCGGGCTGTTCGACAAAAAGTTCCGCAGGTTCGAGAACGTCCACGTGCCGAGCGAGAACGTCGGGTTGTACATGTTGTCCTGATAGCGCTCGACGAGGCCGCCCACTTTCAGCAGGTGACGCCCGCGCGTGTGCACCATGCCGTGCTCGAAGCTGAAGACGTTCTGCGTGAGCCGCAGGTTGGCGGACGATTGCGTGCCGAAGCGCGGCAGGCCGCCGATGTCTATGTTGCCGATGAACTCGCGACCGGGAATGAAGGGCGTCAGGTTTTGCGAGACGTTCGATTCAACATCCTGCCCGATGCGCGTGCGCCCGAAGCCGAAACGCAAGGTGTGCAGCGTGCGCGCCGACTGGATGAAGCGATGCTCGGCGGTGAAGAATTGATTGCGCGACAGGAACGAGCGCGGGAACTGCGGGAAGTCCGTCGGCAAAGCCTGATCCGCGTCGTCGAAAGTGTAGCGCGCGAAAAACTGGTTGCGGTCGTTGATGGTTTGATCGATGCGGCCTTGAAAGAAGTGTTGCGTGATCCGTTGATTGAATCCGAAATTGTAGGCCGCCAGGCCGCCGCCGAGGTTCGCGCCGTTCGGCAGCGGAAACTCGTCGAGGAACGGGCGAATCGCGGGACTGATCGCAACCTGACCGCCGCCGCCGGGCAGGATGCCCTGTCGCGCGTTCAGGTCGGGGACGACCGTTGAGACGGTGCGCCCGAGTTGTTCGCGCAGCGATTCGTAGTTGAAGAAGAAGAAAGTCTTATCTTTACGGATGGGGCCGCCGATTGAGCCGCCGAACTGGTTGCGCTTGAACTCGGGTTTGCGCGGCGTGTCGAAGAAGTTGCGCGCATCGAAATTGTCGTTGCGGTGAAATTCGTAGAGCGAGCCGTGCCATTCGTTCGTGCCGGACTTCGAGACGGCGTTGATCTGCCCGCCGGAGTTGCGCCCGAACTCCGCGCTGTAGGCGTTCGTCTCCACGCGAAACTCGCGTATGCCTTCGATGCCTAAGACCGTCCCGGCGGCGCTTCCCGCCGGGCCGTTCGTGAAATCGTTCTGCGGCGTGCCGTCGATCAAATAGACGTTCGAGCGCGGGTCCTGGCCGTTGACGCTGACGCCGAGGCCGTGCGCGACCGCCGAGCCGCCGTCACGGTGCGGGTAGGCGATGACACCCGGCTGCAAGAGCGCGAGGTCTGTGTAGTTGCGCCCGTTCAAGGGCAACTCGCGGATGGCGTCTTCGTTGACGAGGTAGCTCAACTCGGAGGTCTGCGTGTTGACGAGTTCGGTATTGGCGGTCACTTCGACCTGCGTGTCTATCGAGGCCACTTCCAAAGTGATGTCGAGCACGGCGGCCTCGGCGATGGCGAGGCGCAGCCGCTCGCGCACGAAAGGCCGGAAGCCCTCGTGCGCCGCGCGTATCTCGTAAGAGCCGACGGGCATGCCGGGGAAGACGAAGCGGCCTTCGTCTTCGCTCACGGCGGTGCGCGTGAATCCAGTCTCAAGGTTGCGCGCCGTGACGGTGACGCCGACGATGACGCCGCCCTGCGCGTCCTTGATCTCGCCCGTGATGGTGGCGTCGGTCTGCTGCGCGAGCGCCGCGCCCGCCGAGAGGCACAGGACGAAACTTGAGAGCAGCAGCACACGTAACATGCTGCGGAAGTTGTGAGTTGAAAATTTCATGGAAACTAT
>DASQDV010000172.1:0-7372 GCA_035633995.1 Pyrinomonadaceae bacterium
TGCCGTCACGTCCGACGGCGCCGGCACGCGCGAGATGCTCGTCAGCTACACGGTCGCCGCGCCGATCTGGAAGACGACGTATCGCGTCGTGATGGACGCGGCGGGCAAGCCCTTTTTTCAGGGCTGGGCGATTGTGGACAACGTGAGCGAAGAGGATTGGACGAATGTGCAACTCTCGCTCATCTCCGGCACGCCCGTCTCCTTCATCCAACCCATCCAGCAACCCTTCTACCGCTACCGCCCGGTCATCCCGATGCCCGGCAACCTCAGTCTCAACCCGCAGGTTTACGAACCGGACGAAGCGGGCGGCATGAGCGCCAACGGCATGTCCGGTGCGGCGATTCCGACAATGTCTGATGAAGCCCCTCCGCCCCCTGCCGCCTCGCCGCAGGATAAGTTGAGGGCAAGCGTGCACTCGCGCGGCGCGCGCGGCTCGCAGAGACAGGACTTCCGCCTCCAACAGAACAGCGTGAACAACCTTCAATTGAACGCAGCCGACGCCGCTGCCGCCCGCCCCGACCTCAGCGCGTCGCTCGGCGAATCGATCACTTCGAACACGAGCGTCGAAGCGGCGGCTGAGGGCAGCGAGGTGGGCGACCTCTTTGAGTACCAGATCGCGCAGCCCGTCACCGTGCGGCGCGACCGCTCGGCGCTCATCCCGATTTTGCAAGCGCGCATGGAAGGCGCGCGCGTCTCCATCTACAACGAGGCCGTGCGCCGCGAACGACCGATGAGCGGCATGCTCCTCAAGAACACTTCCACGCTCACGCTCGAAGACGGCGCGATGACCGTCATCGACGGCAACGCCTACGCGGGCGAAGCGCTCATGGAACGCCTCAAGCCCGCCGAACAGCGGCTCATCTCCTTCGCGCTCGACCTCGGCACGCTCGTCAATGTCCGCGTCATGGCGGATCGCGCGCCCGCCTTCCTCGTCCGCATCATCAACGGCGTCTTTCAGGCGCACTATCACCAGCTCGACAAGAAAATCTACACGATTGCCAACCAGACCGAACACACGCGCGTGCTCTACGTCGAGCATCCCGTGCGGCAAGGCTGGGAGTTGTCGAAAGACACGCCCAAGCCCGAAGGCAAGAGCGCGCGTTACTATCGTTTCCGCGTCGAACTCAAACCGCATGAGCGCGCCGAACTGACCGTCGCCGAAACCCGCCCGCTCGTGGACACCTACGCGCTCACCAACTTCACGTCCACCGACCTCCAACTCTTCATCTCGCGCGGCTACGTAGACGACGCGACGCGCACCGCCCTCGGAAGTCTCATTGACCTCAAGACGCGCATCGGTACGCTCGAAGCGCGCGAGGCCGCTATTGACGCGGAGATTACGGCCATCGGCGAAGATCAGGAACGCCTGCGCGAGAACATCAAGGCGCTCGCCGGAAACGCCGAAGCCAAACAACTCATCGCGCGCTACGTTGCCAAAGCCGACGAGCAGGAGACGCGCATCGAACAACTCACCAAAGAGCGACAAACCGTCAGCGCCGAAAAGCAGCGACTCGAAGCGCAACTCAACGCCGCCATCCGCTCGCTCTCGCTCGACCGCAACCTGTCGGGAACGGGCGGCGAGCCGAAGGCGGTGGGGTGAAATGAATGAGGAAGCAGGAAAGGCAGCACGAGACGCGGAACAATGAATAAAAGCGATCTTCTGTTCATCATTCCGCGTTACAGAACGCCCCTTCGCTTCTTGTCTCAGTGGTGAAGTCTTTCCTTTTCTTCGGCAACAAATCTTCACAACGACGAAAGACCGGCTCAGTCAAGTGACTGAGCCGGTCTTTTAATTTCCCGCGCGCGTGGGCGGTCAGTTGTTAGAGTTAGTGGGCGGCGGCGTCGGTGGGAGGCGTATGCGTGCGGGACGCGGCTGCGGATGCGGATGCCCCTCTTGATCATGTTGCTGCCCTTCGCGCTCGCGCTGGCGGCGCAGGCGTTCGAGGCTGCGCAGCGTGCGGGCGCGTTCGACGTCCTGCGCCTTCTTAAGAGCCTCCGTCACGCGCCGCTGTTCTTCCGGCGACAGGCCGTTGAAGTTCGGCGGGAAACGCCACACGCTGCCTCTCTGCCGCGTGCCGCCGGGCGTGTCCGGCGGAGTTATCACGAAAGCGCCGTTCAGATTCTTGAGTTGTTCTTCAACCGACTTGTCAAGGAATTCGTCGGCCTCGACCGTCACGGTGCCCCCGGACTTACGCGCGGCGCGCGCGTTCGCGTTGCGCGCCGCCGGCGTTGTTGTTGACGCGCGGGGCGCGGCGGTGGAAGCGGAAGGCGGCACGACCGCCTGCTGCGCTCCGGAAGGCGCGAGAGGCTGCGGGGTCGCGGAAGCCGGGGCGGCATCTGTTTGCGGCGCGGGGTTACTCTGGCTGGCGGCGGGTTGCGGCGCGCTCGTCCCGGCCGTGCGCCGCGCGAAGGTATACGCGCCGACCGCGACGACGACGAGCAGCACGACGCCCGCCGCGATACCCACAAGGCGACGCGCCCAACCGCCGCCCGTCGCAGCCCCCGCCGCCTGCGCGCGACGCGCACCCATCAACTTCGTCTCGGCGGCCTCGACCGCAATTGTCTGACGCGAAGAATAGTCTGCCGCAGAAGATTCGTCCGTCGCGCTGTTAACGAGAGTCGTCTCGCCGCTCGGCGGCGCGGCGTGCGGCGTGTCCTCTCCTTTTTCCTCCTGCGCGAAGACCGTGCCCGCCGAAGGCAGCGGCGCGGCGGTGGCCTGTCCGGCGAAGAGTTGCGTCTCCTGTTCCGAGAGGATCGAGGCGGCGGGCGCTTGCGTCGCCGCCGCCGCTCCCGCCTGCGTCTCGCGCGCTGCCTGCCGCAACTCCGCGCGCATCGCGGAGGCCGTCTGCGGTCGCCCCGCCGCGCTCTGCGACATGGCGCGCGCGAGCACGCGCGCAACCGCGACGGGCACCTGCCCGTGAACTTCGTTGGCCGGTCGCAAGGGGTCTGGCTGCGCGTTCAGGACGGCGGTGGCGCGCGTCAGGGCGTCTGGCGGCGGCGCGCCGGTCATCAGGTGGTAGAGCGTTGCGCTTAAAGAGTAGAGGTCGCTGCGCACGTCTGTGCCTGCGCCCTGAATCTGTTCGAGCGGCGCGTAGTTGCGCGAGAAGCCGAAGACGCTGCTGGCGGTGGCCGACACGCGCGAGAGTTGCAGCGACATGCCCTTGGCGAGTCCGAAGTCTAAGAGGACGATGTGGCCGCGCGGCGTGAGCTTCAAGTTCTGCGGTTTGATGTCGCGGTGGACGATGGGCTGCTCCTGCGTGTGCAGGTAGTCGAGCGCGTCCAGAAGTTCGTCAGCCCACGCGAGCACGTCCGCGACGGGAAAGGCCGTGCCGCGCTCGACGAGGAGTTCGGCGAGGTCTTTGCCCGGGATGAACTCCATGACGAGGAACTGGCCGTCCGATTCGAGGAAGTGGTCGCTGACTTTGGGGAGCGCCGGGTGGCGCAGGCGGTTCAGCAGGTGCGCCTCGCGCTCGAACGCGCGCCGCAGGTTCGGGTCGTCGAAGAAAGTTTCTTTCAGCGCGACCGTGCTCTGGAAGCGCTGGTCGGTCGCCACGTAAACCGCCCCCATGCCGCCCTGAGCAATCTGCTCGATGACGAGATAGCGGTTCTGTAAAAGTGTGTCCGGCGCGATCATCTACGAACGACTCCTCCAACCTTGCGGATCGAAACTGATTCTACCATCCCCCTAAAGTTAGCGCGACGCGCGCCGAGCCCCGCTTCAGGTGAGACGTATCAATCGCCCGTTTTGTTTCGGCGCGGACGGAAAAAGGCGCGGCGAAAGTTGAACTCGCGCCGCGCCCCCTTCGGTTGCCTGTTGGTTTACTACTTCGTCAATTCGTCCGCGATCTCTTTGGCGTCGAAAATCTTGCGGAGGATTTCGAGCATCCCGCGCGAATCAACGGAGATCGTGCGGTTGACCGCTTCGTCGTAGTAGAAGTTGCCGACGATGGACTGGCGGTTGCCGTCGAAGACGAGGCCGACGAGTTCGCCCTTCTTGTCGATGAGCGGCGACCCGGAATTGCCGCCGATGATGTCGTTGGTCGAGACGACGTTGAAGGGCGTCTTCGGATCAATCGCCGTCTTCTTCTCCGTCCAGCGCGTGGGCAGGATGTACGGGAACTTGTTGCCCTTCAGGTTGACGCGCTCGTAGAGGCCGCCGAGCGTGGTGTAGGGCGTGAGTTGTTTGCCGTCGTTCTCCTTGTAGCCTTTGACCGCGCCGTAGGAGAGGCGCAGGGTGAAGGTGGCGTCCGGGTAAACCTTGTCGCCTTCGGTCTCAAAGAGAGCGCGCGCGATCTTGGCATAGGCCGTGCGCTCGACGCCGAGCACTTCGTTGTTGTAACGCTTGCTCAAGTCGCGCGCTTCTTTATCTATGCTGCGCGCGAGTTGAATCATCGGGTCGGTGGATTCGTCAATCGCCTTTTTGCCGCCCGCCGCGAGTTGCTTGCGGAAGGCCGCGTCCTTCAACTTCGAGCCGTCGATGAGTTCGGCGGCGCGCGCTTCGGGCGTCTTGCCCGCGAGGACGCGTTTGACGAGTTCGTGATCCGCGCCGTAGGCCTCGCGCATGAAGTCGAGCGAATCGGCGAGTTTCATCTTTTCGTAGTCGTCGTACATGTTCGTCTGCGCGAACAGCACGTTTTCGAGCGAGGCGCGGCGCGCGTCCGTGTATTCGGGCAGGCGTTCGGCGTTCGGCTTCTCGCGCTCTTCGGCGAGGCGGACGAGCGTGCGTGCGTAGTTGAAGAGGACGGTATTGAAACCGGCGGCGAGGTCGAGGAAGCGTCGGTCGCGTTCGTAGGCCGCGAGGTCGCGGCGGCCTTTGGCGATTGATTCCCACGCGTCGCCGTAATCCTTCTGCCAGCGCGCGTTCGCCATCACGGACTTACGCAGCGCGTCCTCCGACTTGCGCTTGTAGGCGATGAGCGAAGGGTCTTTCAAACCGCCGATCTGACCGCGATAAACCTTGAGCGAGTTCTGCGTGCTGTTGAGTTCGTTCTGCGCGCGGCGCGTCTGCTCCTCGCCCATCGCCATGTACCGCTTGAGCAGCGCTTCGCGCCGTTCAAGCATGCGTATGACGAGCGGGATGCTCGAATCGCGCAGCGCCTCGATGTGCGCCACCGTGTTCAGACGCTGCGTCGAACCCGGATGTCCCGTGACGAAAACGAGGTCGCCCTCCTTCGTGCCTTCCTTCGAGAAGCGGAGATAGCTTTCGGGGCGCGCGGGCTTGTCGTTTTCGTAAGCGCGCACGAGCCCCATGTCGATGTTGAAGCGCGGAAACTCGAAGTTGTCGGGGTCGCCGCCGAAGAAGGCGGCCTGAAATTCGGGCGCGAAGACGAGCCGCACGTCCGTATATTTTTTATAGCGATAAAGGTTGTAGCGTCCGCCCTGATAGAGCGTCACCACGTCGCTGCGCAGGCCGGTCTTCTCGGTCGACTCTTTTTCGATGGCGGTGATCGCCGCGCGGCGCGCGTTGAAGGCGTCGCCCGCAGACATCTCCGACTTGACCGCTGCGTTCACCCGATCCGTCACGTCTTCGATGCTCTGGAGGACGTTGAGTTCGTAGCCGGGAATCTTGAGTTCTTCGGCGCGCGTGCGTGCGACGAAACCGTTCTTGGCGTAGTCACGCTCCGCCGAACTGAGTTCGCCGACGGCGTCTTCGATGATGTGATAGTTGGTCAGGACGAGACCGTCGGGCGAGACGAACGAACCCGACCCGTTCGGGAAACGCACTGAAGCGAGTTGCAGCCGTTTCAAAAATTCGTCGGTGACTTCAAAGCCATATTTGCGTTTAATCTCGGCTCTGGGCACCTGGTTGAAAGGCCACATGCCCTCGTCGGCGTGCGCCGGAATCGCGGCGAGCGACGAGAAAGTGATGAGCGCGGCGAGCAGCGTGCGCGAGAGTTTTCTGAAATTCATAGAGTTCCTCGAAAAAGGTTAAAGTTGATGGGAGTGAACACATTTAGAGTATCATAAGCCGCGCCGGGATGCCTCTGAACGGAAGACATGGGGAAAGGGGAAAGGCGAAAGGGAAAAGGACTGATGCGTTGGAGCGCGCAAGTTCTTCTTAGCTTTTACCCGTCCCCTTTACCCCTTCCCCTTTCCCCTTTTTTTGGCCTATGACGAACGACGAGATCGCGCGACGCTTCCAACGCCTCGCGCTCATCATGGAGATACGCGGCGACGACCGCTATCGCGTGCGCTCCTACCGCAACGCCGCCGAGATCATCGAGACATGGCCTCAGCCCGTCGCCGAGATCGCGCGCGCCGAGGGCGCGAAAGGCTTGCAGGCCATCCCGTCTGTAGGCCGTGCGATTAGCGGCAAGATCGTCGAACTCTGCGAGCGCGGCACGTTCGAGGCTTACGAGAAATTGATCGCAGAGACGCCCGAAACCGTGCTCGACCTGCTCGACGTTTCCGGCGTCGGCATCAAGACCGCCGCCACGCTCCACCAGCAGTTTAAAATTTCTTCGCTCGACGATCTGAAAAAATTCGTTGCGGGCGGCGGTCTGGAGATGGTTGACGGCGTCGGCGAGCGGACGGCGGAGCGCATCGCCGCGAGTTTGAACGTGAAGTAACGGAACGCAAGCAGGAATCTCAAGTGAAACAGTCGGACGAGGGCGGTAACACCTGCCGAAACAGGTGATGAAGCCGACACTTCCGGCCTGTCACACGCAGGCCGCCGTTCATCTTAAGTCGAGTTGAAAGGTCTCTATGAATATCACACCCGAAGCTCTGGCCGACCTGTTTCGACAACTGGCCTTCATCAGCGCCCTCATCGGGGGATTTGCCTTTGCCTTCCTCGGCGTCCTCCTGACCGCGCCCTCTCGGAGCCGTGTTGTCGAATGGACAGCCGGGATGGCGATGGGGACAGTCGCCAGCCTGCTGGTTTGTGTTATCGGGTGGACGCTGATGTCTTCGCAACTGGTCACGCCGAAAACTTCGGCGGCTATCGTTGAATCGTTTAGTTTCCCGGCAGTGATGAATCGGCTGCACCCCCGCTTATCGCTCCTGTTTATCATCGGCACGTTCCTCTTTCTGGCGAGCCTGGGGCTGAGCGGCTGGATACGCTCCCGCACTCTCGGCATCGTTTCGACAGTCATCGCGTTGCTGGCGGCGGTGGGATTCATGCTTGTCATGACTCCTTTCTTGAGGTGAACGCGATCAGGGAGAACCGACCGGCGACCAAATAATTCATTCACAAATCCGCCGCCGGAGCGCAGACATTTTTCGAGGCACAGATGAATTACCCGCTCGACATCTCTTTCAAGCTGCTCGCCCTCGCGCAGCAACTCTCGGTGCGCGACGCGCAGGGCAATCTCGTCTTTTACGTCAAACGAAAAGCCTTCAAGTTGAAAGAGGCGATCACCGTCTTCGCCGA
>DASQDV010000173.1:0-17711 GCA_035633995.1 Pyrinomonadaceae bacterium
AGCACCGGCTTCGTGCCGACCGCGAGCAGCCAGACGACGCTCCCGGCGGCGCTCCGCTTAATCTCCGGCGCTCGCACGGCGGAGAATGTCGTCGCCGCGTTCGGCGCGTTGAACCCCTGCGTGCGCAACTCCGCGAACACGCCCGTCTCCGGCTTCTGCCTGACGCCCGCGCAGATTTCGCCGATTGCTTTGAATTTGCTGAACATCATCAACCCGATCACGGGAGACTTTCTCATCCCCGCCCCGCGCGCCGGAATCCCCAGCGTCTTCAGCGACCAGGCCGTCGCCGGAACGAACGCCACGCTCTTTGGCGGCAACCCGCTCGTGCGCCAGCGCAACGTCTTCCCCGCCGAGTTCGAGCAGGATCAATTCAACCTCAAACTCGACGGCCAACTCTCTGCGCACAACCGTCTGAGCGCGACACTCTTTTACGCGAATTTTCCCGGCTTCGATCCCTTCAACGCGCCCAACAGCCAGGCGTCGCCCGCCGGACTTGTCCGCAACGACCGCAACCGCACGCTCGCCGTCTCAGATGTACACGTCTTCAGCCCCACGCTCGTCAACGAAGTTCGCTTCGGCTACTTCAGCCTGAACAACTCGCGCTCGCTGCGCGAAGACTTCGCGGCCATCACGGGCGCGTCGGTCGGGATCAACAATCCCGCGCTCGTCTTCGACAACAGCACGGCCACGCAGCGGCTCGGCCAGTTCATCGGCAGAAACAATCTTTCAAACTTCTCCTTCGGCGGCACCAACGATTCCTTCAACCGGCGCAAGCAGCAGACCTACAGCATCTCCGACAACGTGACGCTCATTCGCGGCGCTCACACCTTGCGCTTCGGCGGCGAGTTCAAACGATTCCAGTTCGACACGAACCTGCCCGAAGAACAGGCGACGGAGTTCGAGAAGTTCGACAACTTCACGCAGTTCCTCGCCGGGCGCGCGACCGAAGCCGACACGCAGTTCGGCATCACGGATAAGAGTTTCCGTTTCCGCGACCTCTCCGGCTACGTCGCAGACGATTGGAAGTTCAACCGGCGGCTGACCTTCAATCTCGGCCTGCGCTACGAATTTTTCGGCACGCCCGTCGAAGCCAACGGCCAGTTCGGCAACTACGATCCGGCGCTGGCGACGAGTTCGGAAAATCCGCTGGCCGGGTTCATCGTCCCGCAAAACGCGCAGCCGACCGGCTTCAAAGCTCTCGACGACGCGCTCGCCGTCACCGCCAGAGCCGCGAACAATTCCACCATCAACCCCGACCGGAACAACTTCGCGCCGCGCTTCGGATTCGCCTACTCGCCGTTTGAGAGCAATCGGATGGTCGTGCGCGGCGGCTACGGCATCTTCTTCGACCGCCCCTCGTCGGCCTTCATCAACACCGTGTTCAGCAACTACCCTTTCCTGCGCGAGATCGAAGTCACCGCGCCGTCGCGCCAGATCAACCTCGGCACGGCCTTCTCGCAACAGAACACAGAGCTTGGCCTCAACAACTTTTTGCCGAACCGCATCCAACTCGTCTCGACGGGCGGCGCGATCACTTACGTCATACGCGACAACACGGGCGTGACGCGCGACGCCAACGGCGCGCTGAACCCCGTCGATCTGGCGACGGGTCTGCCCTCGCTCGGCAACATCGCAGAGACATTTGAGTTTCGCGCCGTTGACCGCAACTTGCGCACGCCTTACATCCAGCAGTGGAATCTCGGCATGCAGTACGAGTTGACGAAGAACCTGCTCGTCGAGGCGCGTTACGTCGGCACGAAGGGCACAAAGCTTCTGCAAGCCACCGCGCTCAACCGCGTCTACGATCTAAACAACCCGAACACGCCCGACTACATCTTCGCGCGCTTCAATCAGGCTTACGAAGCCGCGCAGCGCGGCAACCCGAACGCGCTGCGCGGCCCGCTCCGCACCGGCGGGACGCAGAGAGAACGCGGCGCAGGCATCGCTTTCGGTTTCCGAAACACGGCCACCGGCCTGCCCGTAGATTTCAACCTGAGCGACCCGAACGGCTCGATCATCGGCTTCGAGGCGCGCGGTCAACTGCTCGGCTTCAACATCCCCGAAGCCCTGCTCCTGCAATCTAACGGAAACTCCATTTATCACGGCGCGCAGTTCAACCTGACGCAGCGCCTCTCGCGCGGACTACAGTTCAACGCCTCTTACACTTTCTCGAAATCCATCGACACGAGTTCCGCAGACCCCGGCTCGACGGCGGGCGGCGGCAAGCCCGACGTGCCGAACACCGGGTTCATACTGCAAAACGACTCGAACGACATCAACAGCAACCGCGCGCTCTCGGACTTCGACCGCACGCAGCGTTTCAGCCTGAGCTTCGTTTATGACATCCCGACCTTCGGCTCCGCCTCGCGCTTCCTGCGCGGCTTCCAACTCTCCGGTTTCGCGCAGGTGCAATCGGGCACGCCGTTCAGCATCTTCGCCGCCGAACCCGAAGCCGGAACCGTCGGCGCGCTCGGCGCACTTCGCACCGGCTCCGGCGGACTCTTCCGCCCCGGCTTCGGACGACCCAACCTCTGCGGCACTATCGAACAGTTGCGCCAGCAGGGCGACGACCCGACCGAGCGCTACTTCAACCCCGACGCGCTCTGCTCGCCGCTCGGCCAGTACGGAAATCTAGGCCGCAACGTGCTGCGCGGGCCGCGCCAGAAACGTTTTGATCTCGGCCTTTCGAAGACCACCGCGATCACGGAGAAAGTCGGGCTTGAGTTGCGCTGGGATGTGTTCAACGTCTTCAACAACGTCAACTTCGCCAACCCGAACAACGACCTGCAAGACACGACCGACTTCGGCAAGATCACGAACACCATCGGCGGCCCGCGCGTCATGCAGTTCGGCGCAAAGCTGAAGTTTTAACGTCTCGTTTCAGACGCCTCCGGGCAGGCCTTCCTGCTCGCTTCGCCTGCCCGGAGCCATATCTTTACTCTGCCTTGCGAAGACGCTTTCGCGCTGCCCGGCAGGTAGGGAGACACCGCCGCCGGGCTAACTCCAACGATATGCCGGTAACAGAAATCATGGACGTTTACGACGACGGGCGCTTGCGCGTCGAGCACGACAACTATTACGTCGCCTGCGACGGCCAACCTCTCAAGTGCCCGCGCGTAGAGTTCCTGCTGCTCTCACGGCTGGTCTGCAACGCCGCGCGGATCGTGCGCGCCGAAGACCTCTGGCGCTACGCATGGGGCAACAGCAAACCCTACAACGCCGAAAGCCTCCACGTACACATCTACCGCCTGCGCAACAAGCTCGCCCCGTTCGGCATCAGGATCGAGACGATGATCAACGTCGGCTACCGCCTCATGGCCGAAGAGAATATCCCGCCCAAACCGCACGAAAACATGAATCAACGGACTTTGCCCCGCCGCACTTCATCCCCCTGACAGCGCGCCTAAAACTCTGCCCTGCCGGAAATACGCCGGAAACATTTATTTATCATTCCGTTCAGACGGATTTAACATGCGTGGTCTACCCTGGATCGTCATGTTCAGATCAACATATCCACAGGAGACACGATCCATGCCCCCTCAGCCCAAGTTCACACGCGCGGCATTCGCGCTGCTACTGGTCGCTTTCATCGCGCTCACGCTCGCGTGCAGCGGGCAGAACAGCGGGACAGGCGGCGGCGTCGGGGGCGGCACGATACGCCTGCAAGGCGCGGGCGCGACCTTCCCCAACCCGCTCTACCAGAAGTGGCTGAGCGAATACGGCAAGGTCAACGCGAACATCAGGATTGATTACCAGTCAATCGGATCGGGCGGCGGCATCAAACAGATCAAAGAGCAGACGGTTGACTTCGGGGCGACGGACGCGCCGATGAAGGACGAGGACTTGAAAAGCGCGCCCCGCGAACTGCTCCACATCCCGACCGTGCTCGGCGCGGTCGTCATCACCTACAACTTGCAGAACGTCGCGCAACCCTTGCGCTTCTCTCCCGACGTGATCGCCGACATCTTCCTCGGCAAGATCAAACGTTGGGACGACGCGCGCATTAAGGCCGACAACGCGGGCGTCCAACTGCCTGCGGCGGACATCACGGTCGTCCACCGTTCGGACGGCAGCGGCACCTCAGCCGTCTTCACGGACTATCTCTCGAAGGTCAGCCCCGAATGGAAGTCCAAAGTCGGCGCGGGCACTTCGCCGAACTGGCCTGTGGGCTTGGGCGGCAAGGGCAACGAAGGCGTCACGGGGCAGGTCAAGCAGACGCCGAACACCATCGGCTACGTCGAACTCGCCTATGCCGCGCCGAACAAACTGCCCGTCGCGCTCGTCAAAAACAGTTCCGGTAACTTCGTCGAGCCGAGTCTGGACGCCGTCTCAGCCGCCGCCGCAGAGAGTCTGGCGGCGACGCCCGAAGATTTGCGCGTCTCGATCACCAACACGGCGGGCGCGAGCGCCTACCCGATTTCGAGCTATACCTACATCCTCGCCTACAAGGAGCAGAAGGACGCGGCGAAGGGCAAGGCGCTCGTTGACTTCCTCTGGTGGGGCATCCACGACGGCGAACGCTTCGCCAAAGACTTGCAGTACGCGCCGCTGCCCCCGCAGATTGTCGAGCGCGCCGCCGCCAAGATTAACTCGATCACTTCCGGGGGCAAGCCGCTCAGGAGCTAAAGCGGTAAGTTGTCCGTTGGATGTGCCCGGTAAGCTTTAAGCTGAAAAGTGAACGGTCAAGACGCGGCGGCACAAAACACCGGACAACTGACTGCGGACAACTGGCGCTCTTTTTATGAGTAACCCACAGCCGACACTGCCGACGCCCGCCGCCGTCTACGGCGCGCGCGTGCGTGCGTGGAACTGGCGACGCGCGCTGTCTCCGACGGGCAACACGGGCGACGCGGTGTTTCGCGGGGCGCTCTTTTGCTGCGCGCTGCTGCTCGTCCTGATCGTCGGCGCGATGTTCGTCGAGATGATCTCGAACTCGCGTCTCTCGCTCGCTGCGTTCGGCTTCTCGTTCCTGACGGGGCGCGTGTGGGACCCGATTCAGGGGCATTTCGGCGCGCTGCCGTTCATCTACGGCACTATCGTCTCGTCGCTTCTGGCACTGCTAATCGCCGTGCCGCTGTCGCTCGGCATCGCCGTCTTTCTCGTCGAACAAGCGCCGCGCCGCCTGTCGCGCCCGCTCACGTTCCTCGTCGAAATGCTGGCCGCCATTCCCTCGGTTGTTTACGGCCTGTGGGGCATCTTCGTGCTCGCGCCTTTCCTGCGCGAGTACGTCGAACCGCCTCTGCAAAAGTGGTTCGGCTGGCTGCCGTTCTTTCAGGGGACGATCACGGGCATCGGGCTGTTCACCGGCGGCGTTATCCTCGCCATCATGGTCACGCCGATCATCACTGCGGTCGTGCGCGACGTGCTGGCCGCCGTCCCCGTCACACAGCGCGAGGCCGCGCTCGCGCTCGGCGCGACGAAGTGGGAGACGACGCGGATCGTGCTGGCGAACGGCGCGCCGGGGATAGCGGGCGCGATCATTCTCGGGCTGGGGCGCGCCATCGGCGAGACGATGGCCGTCACGATGGTCATCGGCAACCGCCCGCGCATCAGCGCGTCGCTGTTCGAGCCGTCCTACACCATCGCCTCCGTCATCGCCAACGAGTTCACGGAGGCCACAGGCGATCTCTACCTGAGCGCGCTCGTCGAACTGGGACTGGTTCTCTTCCTCGTCACGTTCATCGTCAACGGCGCGGCGCGCCTGCTGGTGTGGAGCGTGACGCGTTCGACAAGCGGCGTCGGGCGTGCGTGAGATGACTTCGGAGATTTTAGACGAGTGAGCGCAACGCTTAACAATTCGGGCCACAGGCGGCGCGTCGTCAACACGTTGATGACGACGCTGACGGCGCTGTGCGCGTTTGTGGGCGTCGCGCTCCTCGTGTTGATTCTGGGCTACATCGCGTGGCAGGGCGTCTCCTCGATCAGCCTCCAGTTTTTGATCGACACGCCGAAGCCGGTCGGCGAAGGCGGCGGCATCGGCAATGCCATTCTCGGCACGCTCATCCTGCTCGCGCTCGCATCCGTCATCGGTCTTCCGCTCGGCATCGCGGCGGGCGTCTATTTGTCGGAATATGGCGAAGGGTGGTTTGCCGGGGCGGTGCGCTTCATCTCCGACACGCTGACGGGCATTCCGTCAATCGTCACAGGCGTTTTCATCTACACGCTGATCGTGCTGCCGATGAAGCAGTTTTCGGCGATGGCGGGCGGCATCGCGCTTGCCGTGATTATGATTCCCATCGTCGCGCGCACGACCGAAGAGATGCTCCGGCTCGTGCCCGCCAGTTTGCGTGAAGGCGCGCTTGCGCTCGGCGCGCCGCAGTGGCGCGTGACGACCGGAGTTGTTTTGCCCGCCGACGCCTCCGGCATCGCCACGGGCGCGATGCTCGCCGTCGCGCGCGTGTCGGGCGAGACCGCGCCGCTTCTGTTCACGGCCTTCGGCAGCCGCTTCTTCAACGTCTATCTCGACCAGCCGATTGCCTCTTTGACCGTGCAGATATTCAACTATGCCGTTTCGCCCTATGACGAATGGCACGCGCAGGCGTGGGCGGCAACGCTCGTTCTGATGACGCTCATCCTCGTCATCAACATCGCCGTCCGCTTCCTGACGCGCAATAAGTTTTGAAGGGAGCCGATTAGCTATCAGCCGTTAGCTGTCAGCTTTCAGCAAAGACATTTTTGACAAAGATAGCTGTTAGTCAATTTCCTATCCGGCTAACGGCGCACAGCTAATAGCTGATAACTTTTTATGACCACTGCACCGATGCCAGTACGCGCGACACGACAGCAGGAGGGCGAGCCGACGCCCAGCCCTCAGCCCACGCCGACCAAGATCAGCGTGCGCGAACTGAATTTTTTCTACGGCACGACGCAAGCCCTCTTTAACATCTCGCTCGACATCCCGGAGCGCGTCGTGATGGCCTTCATCGGCCCTTCCGGTTGCGGCAAGTCAACCTTTCTGCGCACGCTCAACCGCATGAACGACACGATTCCCGGCACGCGCGCCGCCGGGCAGGTCTTGATCGACGGCGAAGACATCTACGCGCCGGGGCAAAACGTCGTAAGCCTCAGGCGCAGGGTCGGCATGGTCTTTCAAAAGTCGAACCCGTTTCCGAAATCCATCTTCGACAACGTTGCCTATGGCCTGCGCATCAATCGTCTCACCGGGAACAAGAGCGAGACGGAGGATCGCGTCAGGGAAGCGCTCGAAGACGCCGCGCTCTGGACGGAGGTTAAGGATCGCCTCAAGACTTCCGCGCTCGGACTTTCCGGCGGGCAGCAGCAGCGCCTGTGCATCGCGCGCGCGCTGGCCGTGCGACCCGAAGTGGTCTTGATGGACGAACCAGCGTCGGCTCTCGACCCCATCGCAACGCAGAAGATCGAAGAGTTGATCGTGGAACTCAAGCGGCAGTACACCATCGTCATCGTTACGCATAATATGCAGCAGGCGGCGCGCGTGTCGGACACTACCGCCTTCTTCTGGCTCGGCAAACTCATCGAAGTGAACAAGACGGAGAAGATGTTTACCAACCCGAACGAGAAGTTGACGGAAGATTACATCACCGGGCGGTTCGGTTGAGACGGATGCAGGCTTGGCCGCCGCGCGAAAAATGAAGCGCGAGACGACAAGGGGAGGTTTTAAAGATGGATCATCATAGAAGGCTCGACGCCGAACTAAACGTTTTGCGCGACCGCGTGCTGCTGCTCGGCGGCGAGGCCGAGACGGCGCTGCTGCGCGCGATGTATGCCCTCACGGAACGCGACAGCGAGGCCGCGCGCGAGGTGCTCGCCAACGACGACTCGATTGATCGACTCGAAGTGGAGATCGACCGTCTCTGCATAGACGTGCTCGCGCTGCGCCAGCCCGCCGCGCGCGATCTCAGATTTGTTATCTCGGTCGCCAAGATCACGCCGATCCTCGAACGCGTCGCCGATCATGCCTGCAACATCGCCCGCGCCGCCGTCGACCTCAACGACGAGCCGCAACTCAAACCTTATTTCGACCTGCCGGGCATGGCGCGGCACGCTTCGAAAATGCTTCACGCGGCGCTCGACGCCTTCACCAGCGGCAACGCCGACGAGGCGCGCGAGATAATCGAACTCGACGACGCCATAGACGAGATGTACGAGCGCATCTTTCACCAACTGATCGAATTGATGACAACCGATCCGGCGACGACGACGCGCGCCGCGCGCCTGCTGTTCGTCGCCAAACACCTCGAACGCGTCGGCGATTACGTCACAGACATCTGCGAACTCACGGTTTACATGACCGAAGCGGCGTTTATCAAACACAGCAACTGACGGAAGGTTTCAAGTTTCAGGTTCCGGATTTCAAGTTAAAAACGGAAGAACCTGTCAGACCTGGAACATGAAACTTGAAACCTGAAACTTATTATATGGCAAAGCCAGTTCTCATCATCGAAGACGACCCGGACATCGCGGAGGGCTTGCGTTACAACCTGGAACGCGAAGGTCTCCCGGCGCGCGTGGCGGAGACCGGCGAGCAGGGGCTTTTCATCGCGCTCGACAAGAAGAACCCGCCCGCCCTGATCCTGCTCGACCTGATGCTGCCCGGCATGAGCGGCACGGAGTTGTGCCGCCGCCTGCGCCGCGAACCCGCCACGCGCCGCACGCCGATCATCATGCTGACGGCGCGCGGTTCCGAAACCGAACGCGTCGCCGGTCTTGAAATCGGCGCGGACGATTACATCACCAAGCCCTTCTCGGTGCGCGAAGTGATGGCGCGCGTGCGCGCCGTGCTCAGGCGCTCAGACGAAACCGCACGCGCCGTCTATGAAGACGAAAAGCTGCAAATTCATTTCGAGGACGTGCGCGTCGTCTGCGACGGGGCGGAGGTGAAACTGACGCGTAAGGAGTTCGCGCTGCTCGCCGCGCTGGCACGCCGACCGGGGCGCGTCGCCACGCGGCAACAAATTCTCGACGACGTGTGGGGTCAGCAATACTACGGCGACACGCGCACGCTCGACGTGCACATACGGCGGCTGCGCTCCAAGCTCGGCACATGCGCCGATTGCATCGAAACGCTGGTCGGCGTCGGCTATCGCTTCAACGGCTGCCCCACACGTTCCGTTGACAGCGCCGACGCCGGATCGGGGTCTTAACGTCCGCCACCTCTCCGCCCTCTCGCTTTACCTCTTCGCCCGCCTGCCGCTTTAGCATCCGCGCCCAGCTTCGTCACACCCGGCTTAAAATATTCTCCTTGACCTTCTAGGGGAGACGTGCGAGGATGCACCCCTAGAAGTTAAGAGGAGGGACGGTTCGTGGTTAAACAGAAGCCCGATCTGCCGCAGGGCACGCTCGACATGCTCGTCTTGAAGGCGCTTTCACTCGGAGCGATGCACGGCTACGGGGTGGGGCAGCGCATCCGGCAACTCGCCGAAGACATGCTGAAGGTCGAGGAGGGGACGCTCTATCCGGCGCTCTACCGCATCGAGCAACGCGGCTGGATCGAGAGCGAGTGGGGCACGTCGGAGAACAACCGGCGGGCGCGGTTTTACAAGCTGACGAGAAAGGGGCGGAAACGGCTCGTCGTCGAAGAGTCGCACTGGGAGCACCTGTCTGCCGCCGTCGCCAAAGTTATGCAGGCCACCTGAGAGAGGAGCGAAATCGTGATGTGGTTGAGAGCTTTGATGAATCGCGTGCGCGCGTTGTGGCAGGCCGAGGCGATCAATCACGAGATCGACGAGGAACTGCAATTTCATATCGAGATGTGCACCGAGGAGAATATCCGTCGCGGCATGACGCCCGCTGAGGCGGAGCAGGATGCGAGACGGCGTTTCGGTCACCTGACGCGCATCAAGGAACTCGGTTATGAAGTGCGCGGCGGCGGGTGGTTGGAAAGTTTCTGGCAGGACATACGCTATGGTGTCAGGATGCTGCTCAGGAAACCGGGCTTCACATTTGTGGCCGTACTCACGCTCGCGCTCGGCATCGGCGCGAACACGGCCATCTTCAGCATGGTTAACGCCGTGCTGCTGCGCCCGCTGCCCTTTCGCGAACCGGAGCGCATCATGACGCTCTGGGAGAATAACCTCAAGGACGGCATCGAGCGCGACGACGTGTCACCGGCCAACTTTCTCGACTGGCGCGAACGCAGTAGCAGCGTTTTCGAGGAGATGGCTTTCGCCAACCCCAATAGCTTGGATTATCTCGGCGGCGGCGAGCCGGAGACGTGGCAGGCCGCGCTTGTCTCCGAGGGCTTCTTCCGCATTCTCGGCGCGAGCGCGCTCTACGGGCGCACTTTCCTGCCGGAGGAGTATCACGCGGGACGGAACTCGGTCGTCGTGCTCAGTTATGGGCTGTGGCAGCGCCGCTTCGGCGGCGACCCGGCGATCATCAACCAGAAACTGGTGCTCGACAATCAACCGATGACGGTCGTAGGCGTGATGCCGCCGGAATTCAAATTGAATCTATTCGAACGCGAGAAGGTCTTGTGGGCGCCGCAGGTTTTGAGCGAAGACTTGCGGCAGCAGCGGCGCGCGACTTATCTGAAAGTGCTGGCGCGGCTCAAACCTGCCGTCTCGCCGGAGCAGGCGCGCGCCGAGATGGACGGCATCGCGCTGCGGCTCGCCGCAGAGTATCCACAGACCAACGCCGGTGTGGGCGTGACGACCCTACCGCTGAACGAGCAGATGACGGGGCAGGTGCGGCCTGCGCTGCTGGTGCTGTTGGGAGCGGTGATGCTCGTGCTGCTGATCGCGTGCGCGAACGTCGCCAACCTGCTGCTTGCGCGCGGCAGCGAACGGGAACGCGAACTCGCCGTGCGCGCGGCGCTCGGAGCGGCACGCAGCCGCCTCGTCAGGCAACTACTGACCGAGAGTCTGTTGCTCGCGCTGCTCGGTTGTGCCAGCGGGCTGCTACTGTCCGCGTGGGTCAGCGGCCTCGTCGTAAAGCTCAGCCCCGACAACATCCCGCGCATCGAGCAGGCCGGGCTGGATCAAGCCACGCTCATCTTCGTCTCAGGCATCTCGTTTTTGACCGCGCTGGTCTTCGGCGTCGTGCCCGCGCTTCGGTTCTCGAAGCCCGACTTGAATCACTGTCTGAAAGAGACGGGGCGGGTTGACGGCGGCGGGCGGTCGCGCCACCGGCTACGCAGCACTCTGGTCGTCGCGGAGATCGCGCTGGCGTTGGTGCTGCTGATCGGGGCGGGGCTGCTGCTGCGTAGTTTCGTCAGCCTGTTGCGGGTTGATCCCGGCTTTGCGGCGGACAAAGTGGTGGCGCTTCAGGTCTTCATCTGGGACAGGTACGCCACGCCGGAGCAACGCGCGGCTTATGCCGAGCAGGCGCTGGAAAAGTTAAAGACGGTGCCCGGAGTAGAGACGGCGGGCATCACGACGGCGCTGCCTTTTCTTGAGAGTAGCGCGGACACATCAGTCCCCTTCACCATCGAAGGAAGACCCGCGCCCGCCGCTGGTGCTGAGCCGACGGTCTTTTACAGTGTCGCGACGGCGGATTATTTCGCCGCCGTCGGGGTGCCGCTGTTGCGCGGGCGACTCTTCAACCAGCATGACAGGATGGACACGCCCGCCGTCGTGCTGATCAACGAGACGATGCGGCGGCGCTACTGGCCGGACGAAGACCCGACGGGCAAGAAGATCAACGTGCGTGGCGGGCAGAGAGGCCAGCGCGGGCCGAGCGTCTTCGAGATCGTGGGAGTGGTCGGCGATGTCCGGCACCAGAGGTTAGACGAGGAATCGCGCGCCGAATTCTTCCGACCGCACGCGCAATCGCCCAACGGCTCGATCATCTTCGCCGTGCGCACGGCGGTTGACCCGGCGGCGTTGATCCCGACGCTCAAGGCACGGCTCTGGGAAGTCAACCGGACGCAGCCGATCTACGCCGTCGCCACAGGCGAAGCGCTCATCTCGGATTCGCTCAAAGCGCGCCGGTTCAGCCTGCTGCTGCTCGGCTCTTTCGCCGTGCTCGCGCTCGTGCTGGCCGTGATCGGGATTTACGGCGTGATGAGTTTTGCGACGAGACAACGCACGCACGAGATCGGCATACGCATGGCGCTCGGCGCAACGCCGCGCCACGTTCTACGTCTGGTGATCGGGCAGGGCATGTGGCTGGCGCTCGTCGGCATAGCGCTCGGACTGGTGGCGGCTTTCGCTCTGACACGCGTGATGTCGAGCCTGCTGTACGGGGTGAGCGCCACCGATCCGCTCACGTATGCGTCTCTGTCATTGGTGCTCGGCGGGGTGGCGCTGGCGGCGTGCTATCTCCCGGCGCGGCGTGCGACGAGGGTTGATCCGTTGGTTGCTTTGCGCTATGAGTGAGCGTGCCCGGCGGCTTCGTTCGCGCCATTCTCTGTATTGACTACGGGTAAGGTAAACTCTGCCGATGCTGCCCAAAATCCCCGCTGCGTGGCGTCAACTGCTCAAGAGCGAGACGGAGCAGCCGTACTTCCGCGACCTTCAAGAGTTTCTGGCGAAGGAATACGCTTCTCCAACCGTGCCCGTCTATCCTCCCGAAAACCGGGTCTTCGCGGCGTTGAAGTACACGCCCTACGAGGAAGTGAATGTCCTGCTGCTCGGCCAGGACCCGTATCACGGCGCGAATCAGGCTAACGGGCTGGCGTTCTCCGTCAACGTGGGCGTCCCGCTCCCGCCGTCTCTGAAAAACATTTTCATAGAGCTACGGAAGGATGTCGGCTGCGATATTCCGAATCACGGCTCGCTCGAATCGTGGGCTAAGCAGGGCGTGCTGCTCCTGAACGCCGTGCTCACCGTCAGGGAGGGGTCGCCGAACTCGCACAAAGGGCGCGGCTGGGAGACTTTCACAGACGCCATCATCCGCCGGGTCAACGAAAAAAAGAGTCCCGTTGTCTTCGTCCTCTGGGGAAATTACGCGCAGAAGAAGATCGATTTGATAGACACGGCGCGGCACAAGATCGTCAAGTGCGCGCACCCTTCGCCACTCTCGGCGCGTCGCTTCTTCGGCTGCCGGCCTTTCTCGCAAATCAACGCGGCGCTCGGCGATGCGGGCAAGCCGGAGATCAACTGGCAAATTCCGAACGTTTAATTTCCGGGGCGAATTTCAGTTCGGGTTTCCGCCCTCACCCGCCCTGTCCGGTCGAACGCTCGGAATCCAGCAACATTTTTTTGCGCCCGACGCCCCAGCGATAGCCGCTCAACTTGCCGTCTGCGCCGACGACGCGATGACACGGATTGACGAGCGCAACCGGATTTGAAGCGCAGGCGCGTGCGACGGCGCGAACCGCTTGAGCGTTGCCGATGCGTTCGGCGACCTCTTTGTAGGAGCGTGTTTCGCCGTAAGGGATGCGCCGCAGTTCCGCCCAGACTTGCAGTTGGAAAGCCGTCGCCTGCAAATCGAGAGGCAGGGCAAGCGTCCGTCGCCGACCGTCCAGATATTCGACAATGGCGCGCACGTAATCTTGCAGGTTGTCATCGTCGGGCCGAATCTCTGCGGCGGGAAACTCTTTCGCCAGGTTCGTCGTCAACTGTTCTTCCGTATCGCCGAAGGCGACGGCACAGATGCCTTTCTCGGTTGACGCGACGAGCAATTTGCCCAAACTGCTCTCAGCCGTGACGTAGCTGATTTTGAGATTCGCGCCGCCCCTGCGATACGCCGCCGGAGTCATCCCGAGTTTCTGCGTTGCCTTTTCGTAGAGCGCGCGGCTCGAATTAAAACCGCTCTCATACATCGCCGTCGTCAAGTCCGTCCGGCGAACCTGTTTTTTGAATCTATTTAATCGCCCCGCGTCGCGAAACTCTTTCGGCGAGACGCCGAGCGTCTGTTTGAAGGTGCGCTGTAAATGCGACGGGCTGACGTTTAACTCTGCTGCCAGAAACTCCAGCGACACTTCTTCTTCTAAATTCTTCTCGATCAGGCGGCAGGCTTGCATGACGAGTTCGGCATTGGCGTTGCGCGCGCCGTCCACTTGCGGACGACACCGCAAACACGCACGAAAGCCCGCGCTTTCGGCCTCCGCGCGCGTTGCGAAGAACGTCGTGTTCTCACGTTTCGGACGGCGCGCGGCGCACGAAGGCTTGCAATAAATTTTCGTCGAGCTGACGCCGAAGAAGAACGCGCCGTCAAACTCCGCATTTTTGCTCTGGACGATCTGCCAGCGCCATTCGCTGATCTGCTTCTGTGTTGAAATTAGTCTTGTCATCACAGGAAGCATTTTACGCAGAGCCCGCGCGCCGGTTCTATCCGGTTTTTGCTTTCAAATTTATCTTTCAAAACATCTCTGACGGATTCCGTGTAGTTGCCTGCCTGCGAGCGCCCCGCGAGTTAAAAAACGCGCCGGCTGTTCTTGTACTGATTCATTAGAGGGCGTTGCGGACGGTGCGCCGCACAAGTTCTGTCGTCAGCCCGTAGATTAAGTGTGAGGCGAACGCATAAGCGTGTATCGAGAGCGGATATTCCTTCGCCGACTTTGAGAGACCGACGGCAGGCAAAATGCCTTCATCCGCCGTGAGCCACACGGCAACGCCGAACGGCATCCCCGCGCCCGCCTTCACTTCCGGGATAAACTCTGCGGCCGCGCCATAGAGCGCGCCCGATGTTGTGCCCATCGCATAATGAAAGAGCGTCCCGGCGGCATCCTTCTCACGCTCCGTCAACTCATGATCGAAGACGCGTAGGGAGACGGCGTTAGCGAGTCTTTCGGTCGCGTCATCTTCCTGTTCGTCAACACCCTCAGCTTGCAGCTCGCGTCCCACGCCCTTGTGCGGCGTGCCCTGCTGCAAGCTTTGCGCACCGTGCGATCTTTCTTCGCCTTCGGCCAGCCTGCTCCACAGAGCTTGAAACTGGTTCATCACGGCTGACGCGACCAACCCGCCGATGATACCTGCCGCCAGCCCCTTCAACACATCGCCTTCGCGGCCTTCGCTTCTGCGTTTACCTTTTTGCAATTGACGCTTGCTCCTTTTCACGCACTTCCTCGCCCTTCACTGTTCGCCGTGCGCCCGTCACTTGAATAGTGATTCGTAATTACAGTTGTGAAGAAGTGTTCCGAGACAACGATTCAGGAGAGACATTCGACATTCGGAGTCAGGATTGTGGAACCGAATCCTCGACGGAATCTTTTCGCTCCAACCCGGCGTGCCTGCATTTCGTCACACCGTTCTCTTGACCGTTCGGATACCACCAGCCCGTGCCCAGACAATCGGGGCATGCGCTCGCATTCGTGGCGGCGGGCGCGTTCGTGGCCTGATCCGGCAGTTCTCTTCCCTCTGCCTGCGCCTGTTTTTTATCGATCTTCCAGAGCCTGCGCCTCAAATGCTCTGCCAAAAAGGATGGCACTGAGGAGACGCTCGTGCGTGCGGCGGCAATCTTCAACTCGGCGATGAGCACGTCTGCCAGTTCGCCCCAACGTTCCGCATCGGCGGCGGAAATTTCCTTACCCGTAACTTCCCTGACGGCGACTTTTATCTTCGCGCTGAATTTGGCGAAAGCCTCATCATCAAGATTTTCTTCTTTAGTCTTAAAAGAAGTCTTAGGAACGGCGTAAGTATCTTTGTTTTCAATCGTATTACCCAACCCAACCCAACCCAATTTCTGGGTTGGGTCTAGTCCCAATTTCTGGGTTGGGATGGGCTGAGTTGGGTCGGGTTGGGCTGGGTTGGGCTGGGTTGGGTTGGGTTGGGTGGATAACTCCTCGAAAGTAAAGACTTCATAAAGCGAACCTTCGTGATTGCCCATGTCGTGTTCCGCCTTTATCCAGCCGAGACTGCACAGTATTTTCAGATTGACGGCAATAGTGTTCTTGCTGCGGATGTGCGACCAGTCCATCAACTCGCGTTTGGTGGCCTGCACGGTTCGAGTCGGCACAATCGCCCCGCGTGTTTTGAGGAAAAGTGCGTTATATAGCTTTTGGCTCGTGCCGGGGAAAAGTCCTGCGGGCAGGGCATCGCGGTCAATGCTGTTCGGCCTGCGGTTAAAATCTCTCGCCGGTGCGATTGGGCTGGGTTGGGATAGGTTGGGTTGGGCTGGGTTGGGCTGGGTTGGGCTGGGTTAACTTGTGCTGCCGGAGGCTGATCCGCCGAAATTTGCTTTGGCCGCGCCTCGGGCTGCGAATTTTGGGCTGTTTCCGCAGCTTTTGCTTCCTTAAAAGGGTTAAATAACCCGTCGTCCGGCCTCGCGTCCGGGACGCTGATCACAGAGACCGTGCGCCGTTCGGGTTTATTTTTTGACGGTTTTTTTGCCACTGTCATTCCTTACCTCTCAAGACGCGTAGGGAACTGCCCTTCGCAGAGACACCCAGCCGTTTGAGCATTTCGTCTGCAAGCGAAGAGTATTGTTCGGCGGCACGCGAATTTGGCGCATAAAACTGGATCGGCTGGTGCATAGAGGGGGCTTCCTCAAGTTTCGCCGTGCGATGAATGATGGTTTCAAAGGTCTTATCGGGCAATTTCTCGGTCAGGCCGCGATAAGAAGCCCCGGCCACGCCGACGCGCGTATCGTAAATGGTACAGACCGCCCCGAGAATCGCCAGCGACTCGTTAAGTTCTTTCGCATTATTAATTACGGTGAGCAAATCGCTCAAACCCGAGAGGGCGAAAGGCGCTGCCTGCACGGGTATCAGCACGTAGTTGGCAGCCGTCAGCGCCGCAGTCAGCAAAAGCCCGAAATTCGGCGGCGTGTCTATGATCACGAAGTCGTAAACGTTGCCTAAATCGCGCACGGCCGAACGCAGTTTGGTGACGGAGAGGGCATTCTCGCGGTCGAAGTTGGCGAGCGCCAGCGTAGCCGGAACTATATCTAAATGAGGCACTTCCGTCGTCATGCGGCGTTCGGCGATGGGTTGGCCTTCGCCTATCACCACGTCGGCCAGCGAAACCTGCACGAGTTCGGGAGCAATGAAGATTTGCGTCGCGTTGGCCTGCGGGTCGGCGTCTATGAGCAGTGTTTCGTACTCACGCATCGCCAGTTCGGTAGCCAACATCGCGGCGGTCGTACTTTTGCCTACGCCGCCTTTTTGATTGGCAATCGCTATGGTGATCATGCTGCCTCCGCGCGCGGAACCTTCAACGCCTCCACTTCCGCCCTGCTGACGAGTTTCTTACGCCTGTCCAGGGGCGTCGTATATGGCCGTAAAAACCCTTTGCGTACCAGTTCCGCGATTTTATTGCGACTCGTTTCGAGCAGCCTTTGCGCTTCGGTCAGGGAAATAAGATCATCAGGTATGTCCATACCGCGCAAGATACCGTGCGAACTGTTGAACTGTCAACGGTTTTTGACATTTACGCTGAGATATATTGAGAAACGTAATGAAGCAAAAGAAGTGTGAATCATCGTAACTTTTACTAGCCGAGCTGACTAAATCAGACTGGCGGACGAGCAGGGAAGGGAATTTGTTTTCAATTAGATAAGCAATACCCCGCCGATTCGAACATAAAGCGACTCCGGCTATACCATAAAATGGTACTCCATCGGTGTGTGCGCGTGCAGCACGTCGGCTGCACCTATTTGGCGCTCGCCAAACTCGTACCCACTCTCACGGGTGTCCAGACCGTGAGCGGTGAAACTGGCGACGGAGGTACGGCCGTATGTTTCAAGCTTCAGAGATGTTGCCGAGGGGGCGATAACTCTAAACAGGTCATCTCGCCGCCAGCGTGAAGGCCACCGAACAATCTTATATCCTTCGATAGAAAATTCATTTCCTCATCAGACTGTTATGCCCCATAGCCAAAAAATACTTGGCTATTAATTTTCAGTTTCAC
>DASQDV010000174.1:0-5579 GCA_035633995.1 Pyrinomonadaceae bacterium
GTGCCCTGACTTTCGAGAATGTTGTTGATGTTGCGGTATTGCGGGAACGGGCGGAGCGATTGCGCGACCGTGCCGTTGAAGCCCTGGAACACGGCGTCGCCGCTGGCGGGAATCGGGATGCCGACGCTCGCCGCATAAGCACGATCCGAGGCGGTCACATCGTTGATGCCCTTATTCAGGAGCGGGAAGCCGAGCCGGAGCGCGCCTATCGGCAGCGCGTTCAGACGCCCGAAGTCGGAGCGCAGGCGCGTCGCTTTGTGGCCGATGTAGCCGATTGAGGCGGCGAAGTTGTAGGGCAACTGGCGCTGCAAGTCGAGGCTGTACTGGATGGTGCGCCCGGTGCGGAAAGTCGGGTCGAAGAACTGCACGTCCTGCCCGCCGTCGGAGAAGACGAACTGGCCGCCCGGATCAACTGCCGGGATCGAGGGGTAAGTGCTCAGGAAGAAGCGCGCGTTGCGCCCGTCGGGTGTGCGCGCGCCGCTGCCGGTGTTGTAGCCGATGGTTCCGGTGTTGATGTCGCCGCCGCCGCCCGAGCCGTACAGAACAGGCGCGTAGTAGAGGCCGCCGCCGCCGCGCACGACCGTCTGATCGTTGAGCGAGTAGGCGAAGCCGACGCGCGGCCCGATGTTCGAGCGGTCGGGGCGCAGCAGCGTGTCGTATTGAGCTTGCACGCCGCCCTGTCCCGCCGCCCCGGCAATTGCGCCGCGCCGTCCACGCAGGCGCGGGTCGGGGTTGACGGCGTTCGGGTCGAAGCCGCGGAAGCGGTCGCGCGCCTCGGAGCGCAAGCCCGGCAAGTCGTAGCGCAGGCCGAGATTCAAGGTCAGGCGTGGCGTCACTTTAAAATCGTCGTTGATGAAGTAGCCTTGCGTGAGCTGGCGGAAGGCCGGGTCTATGGAGTTGGTGCTGTTGAAAGAAAACTCGGTCGCGCCGGTAACGAGGCTGGCGACCGGCCAGCCGCCATTCGGGTCGCGGTCGGCGCCGGTCTGTTCGTTCCTGAAATTGAACGTGCCGCCCGGGTCGATCCTCTGCACGACGTTGAACTGCCCGATGCGCACGTCGCCGCCGACCTTGAGCGAGTGGCGACCTATGCGGAACGAGAGGAAGTCGGAGACCTGCACGCTGTTGTCGCGGATGCGGTCGGTGAAGAAGGTCGAGCCGATGTCCTGATAGCCGCGCGGGTCGGAGGTGTTGGCCGGGTCGCCGTAGCCGGGGAAGCCGATGCGCGGGAAGGCGAAATTCTGCGTCGCGTTGACGGGCAGGCCAAGCGATGCCGTGTTGAAACCGGCGGTGGTGTTGGCGTTCGCCACGTCGAACCGCGTGAAGCCGAGATTCAAGTGGTTAAGGACGGTGGGGGAGAAAGAGTAGTCGTGCTGCAAGCGTGCGAGGTGCGAGCGGAAGTCCTGATCGAAGATGCCCTGCGAAGTGAAGGGCAGCGGGAAGCGCGGCGGCGGAGCGCCCCCGTCCTGCGCAATGCGCGTGTTGTGGCGATAAGAGTAGCTGAAGGTGAGCTTCTGTTTATCCGAGATGATGAAGTCCGGCTTGATGGTGAACTGGTTCGACTCAAGCGGGATGATGCTCTGCGACAGGTAATTGCGGAACACGCCGGAGCCGCTCGGCCCGGTCGTGTTCGGCAGCGGGAAGAATTGCAGGGCGGCCAGGCCAGCCGGATCGATCAAGCCGGGCGTGAGGCGGTAATCGTTGTTCGGAATTACGTCGCGCGTCCCGGCGGGCTGGCGCGGGTTATAGACGCGCACGGGGCCGTTGAAGAAGTTGAGGACGTAGGGGTCTGTCAGCAACTCGCCGAAATCGCCCTGCCGCATGCGCGCCGTCGGGACGGTGATGATCGCGTTCGCGCCGGTGGTGCGGCGATAGCCCTCGTAGTTGAAGAAGAAGAAGGCGCGGTTGGTGAAACGGTGAACCATGGGGCCGCCCTCGCCGAAGTGCGGGAGGGTGATCGGGCCGCTCAGGTTGAAGCCGAAGTCGTTCTGGTTGTCGCGGCGTCGCTCAAGGCGTTCGCGCCCCGTGATAGGGTCGCGCCCCTGCGAGTTGTTGATGAAGGAGTTGGCGTTAAAGTTCTCGTTGCGTATGAAGTCGTAGGCTTCGCCGTGAAACTCGTTGCCGCCGCTCTTGAGCGAGAAGTTGACGACGCCGCCCGAGGAGTTGCCGAACTCGGCCGAGTAGGTGCTGGTCGAGATCGTGAACTCCTGAAAGGCGTTCGGGCCGGGGGCGACTTCGGAAAAGAACGTGCCGTTCTGCGTGCGGCGCGTGCTTGCGCCGTCAACGAGGATTTCCGTGCCGAGTCCCTGCCCGCCGCTGACGCGGAAGTTGGTGGCGTTGCCGCCGCCGCCGCCACTGTTCGCGCCGCTGCCCGCGCTGACGTTGCTGTCGAGGAAGATGAAGGCGAGCGGCGTGCGCCCGCCCGACTCGGAGTTGACGAGCAGCGGCAGTTCCTTAACCTGTCGCTCGTTGACGTTGCTCTGGCGGACGGGAGTGTCCGTCTGAATCGATGGCGCGCTGTCGGAAGTGACCGTGACGACATCGCTGATCTGGCCGAGTTCGAGCGTGAAGTCGGCGCGGCGCGTGACCTGCACGGCGATCTGCAAGTTCTCGACCGTAGAGGTCTTGAAGCCCGACGCCTCGACCGAAACCCTGTAAGGGGCGGGGGCGAGTTCGGGGAGCGTGTACGTGCCTTCTTCGGAGGTCGTCGCCTCGCGCACCTCGCCCGTGCTCAGATTCGTCGCGGTGACTTTCGCTCCGGCCACCAGACCGCCGTTGGGGTCTGTCACCGAACCCGTCAGGGTGCCGCGGTCGCTCTGCGCGAAGGCCGAAGCGGCGCAGGCCAGAAAAAGCATGAACAAAAGACACGACATCAACTTATTCGACTTCATGAGTCCTCCTCAGACCGCACGTGACGGACATGCTCGAAAGGCGCAGGCAACTTCAGACGCCGGACGGAACAACTTTTCAACCGCAAGCAGGGACGAGCGACGTGCCTAGACGATAAACTGCGCCGCGCACAACTCGGCTGCGCCGCCGCCAGACACGGCTACGCGCAGGAAAAGAGCACTCCGCCCCATTACCCGCTTGTTAGTTGAGATTCGCATTGTTATTGAGAGCCAGCCAGAGACTTGGTCAAGAAACTTAAGCGCTATGGATAGAACGACAACGACGGCGGCTTAAGCGATTACGTAACCGGTTAACCAAGTTTAAGAGGCTTATATCAGTCGGCGCTTGAGCCTGTCAAGGTTTTTATGAACCGGGAGCGCCTAAATCCGGGTTGACGGTGAAAGCGGGGCAACTGAGGCCGAACTTGAGAATGGACTTTGCTCCGGGTTGTTAAGCCTCCATTTCAAAGCACCCTTTCTCGCATCATCAACTTTGATTCAGGCACTTCGATGAACCGCCCCCGAACGTCCGGCGCGGCGCGCGTTTCCGGCAACGAATCGTGCCGCGTACTCGCTGCGCGCTTACAGTTTCCAACTTTTTTCTTGCGCCCTACGGCGGATTAGTTTATTAGGATGTGAACGCGTAGAACCACACAACAACCAATTAAGGAGAACTCAAACGATGCCAGCAAAAAAAGCGAGCAAGAAGAGGGCGGCTACAGGGGGCGGCTCTGCTAAATCGTCCGGTCAGAAGGGCGGCGGGAAAGCTGCGTCGAAGAAGGGCGGCAGCAAGAAGGGCGGCGCGGGCAAGAAGGGCGGCAGCCCGAGCAAAGGCGCAACCTGGTCGGGCGCGAAAGGCGGCTCGAAGTCGTCGGGCAGCAAGAAGGGCGGCGGCGGCGGCTCGAAGAAGTCAACCAAGAAGTCGGGCGGTTCGAGCGGAGGCAGCAAGAAGGGCGCGAGCAAGAAAAGCAGCAAGGGATCGAGTAAGAAGGGCGGCGCGAAGCGCGGCGGCTCGAAGAAAGGGATCGTGCGGCGCGTTCTGGCCGGCGCAGCAGCCGGGCTGGTGAGCGGCGCGGTGGCCGCAGTGCTCCCGCCACTCGAAGAAGAAGCGGGCATCACTCCGGTCAGCAGCGGGAGCGGACAGCAAGGCGAGGGCGGCGGCGGCCAGAGCGGCGGCAGCAGCAGCGGCGGCGGTGGCGGCAACTCGTAACGACGCTGCCGGATCGTTTCGCAGGCGCACACGCTGCCGGCGATAAGACGTTTTAAACAAAAGCGACTTCGTGAATCTCTCACGAAGTCGCTTTTGTTTAGGCTCGAATTTACGCCCCGCCTTGCGTCCGGCGCGTGCGGCGCGCTTCTCGTTCGGCTTGATGCTTCAGCGTTTTTTGTACTTGTCGATCAACGCCTGTAGCCCGTCAAGCGAACCCTTGTGGCGATATTTGTAGTAGGACTCAAGGTCGGCTTTGATGCCGACGCGCATCGCTTCATACTGCGCCTGTCCTTCGGTGAGCGCCAGAAGGTGCGCGTAGGCGTCAATCACTTCGTCCATCTGAGCTTCGGCTTTTTTGAGCAACTCGTCTTTGCCCGCCGTCGCCGCCTTGTGCTCCTGCGCGAGCCGCTGGTACTCGTCGTTCGCGATGTTGCTGATGAGCACGTAGTTGTTCGGGTCGTTCGGGTTCAACGCGACGGCGCGTGAGAGTCTCGCTTTGGCGTCCGCCTTGTCGCCGCCCGCCAGAGAGATCATGGCGAGCCACTGGTACAACTGCGGCAATTGCTGCGTCTTGTAACCAGCCCACGTCGCGTCGGTAACGGCCGCAGGCTTCTTGTCGGCTTCGAGCAACTCGATGGCCTTCAGACCATACTGCTTGCTCTGCGCGGCGTACTTCAAGTTCTGGTTTCTGGCCTCCGCCAGACCCGCGCGCGTCAAATTGATCATCGCGGCCACAGGGTCGGGGTCTTTGTCGAGCCAGGTGGCGGCGAGCGCAAAGGCGTCGTCGAGGCGGTTGACCGCAGTGTAGTCGAAGAGCAGGTAGGAATTGACGAGGTCGGCATCGCCCGGCGCGTTGAACATTTTGAGATAGGCTTCGATCTGCGCCATGCGTTGCGCGGAGTCTCCGATCTGGCTGATGCGGTCGGCGATGAGCGGAGCCACCTGCGGGCGTAGAGGGCTTTTCGGATACTTCTGGATGAACTCGCCCGCCGCCACGAGCATCGCCGGAACGTCGGCTGCTGCTTCGATGGCCTTCGCCGCGTTCAGTTCCGGCTCCGGCACGGTCGGCGGCTTCTTCTGCTTCTCTTTTTTATCTTTATCTTTCTTATCCTTCGCCTCCTGCGCCTGCTGCTGCGGCGGCGCACCGGAAGACGCCGCCGCCGCGCTGACTCGCTTCGCGTCCGTGCGCGCGAGGGCGTGCGACGCTGTGGCGGCAGCGGCGGCGGCGACAACGCACAACATCAGGCAGACGGCGAGGGCACGACGAGTCGCGTGCGATGCTCTGTTTCTCATTTGCGAATCCTCTTCTGATTGAAAGTTTATTAAAACGCTTCGACCGACGGGGAAGTTCTATGCGGCGAATATACTCCAACGCGCTTCTCGAACGCCACCGCAAGGCGCATGCTCATGTCGAAGCGCCCGTGCCCCGCGAAACCGTCTCGATGGTTTCGCGGGGCACGGGCGTTTTTTGTCGGCGCTGGCCG
>DASQDV010000175.1:0-8287 GCA_035633995.1 Pyrinomonadaceae bacterium
GACGACTTTATCGCGGCGGCGTCGTACCTGATCGAGAAGAAGATTACGAGCAGCAATAAACTCGCGATTCAGGGCGGCTCGAACGGCGGCCTGCTCGTCGCGGCGGCCATGACGCAACGCCCCGAACTCTTTCGCGCCGTCGTCTGCGCCGTGCCCTTGACGGACATGCTGCGCTATCAACGCTTCCTCATCGCGCGGCTCTGGATACCCGAATACGGGACGGCTGAGGATGCGCGACAGTTTCAATATCTTTACGCCTACTCGCCTTATCACCGGGTCGCGGCGGGCACGAAGTATCCGGCGACGCTAATCACGACCGCCGAGTCTGATTCGCGTGTTGACCCGCTGCACGCGCGCAAGTTTGCGGCGGCCTTGCAGGCGGCGAACAGTTCGGCCAACCCCGTCCTCCTGCGCGTCGAGACGAAGGCGGGGCACGGCGCGGGGAAACCTTTGACGAAACAGATCGCGGAAGCGACAGACGTGTGGAGTTTCCTGTTCTGGCAACTCGGCGTGAGCGTCTGACGGTAGATTAACGGCGGAGAAGCGAATGACGAGAGACGTGAAGAGAATCGCGGTTGTGCCCGGCGACGGCATCGGCACGGAAGTCATCAACGAGGCGCTCGGCGTGCTGGAACATGTGCGCGAGACGCACGGCGTCAGATTAGAGTTGCATCATTTCGATTGGGGCGCGGATAAGTTTTTGCGTGAGGGCGTGACGCTGCCGGAAGGCGCGCTGGAAATGCTCACGCGGGATTTCGACGCGATCCTTGCGGGCGCGTTCGGCGATCCGCGCGTCGCCTCGAACAAGCATGCGGAGGATATTTTGCTGGGGATGCGGCGCGGGCTTGATCTCTACATCAACATGCGTCCCGTGCGCCTGCTCGACGCGCGTTTGACTCCGCTCCGCAACCGCCGCACGGAAGACATAGACTTCATCGTCTTTCGCGAAAACACGGAGGGCGCGTACATCGGCGCGGGCGGTTTTCTCAAAAAGGGCACGCCGCACGAGATCGCCACGCAGGATGAATTGAACACGCGGCACGGCGTCGAGCGCATCATCGTCGCGGCCTTCGAGTACGCGCGCCGTCACGGCCGGAAAAGAGTGACGATGGCGGACAAGTCGAACGTGCAGCGATACGGGGGCGACTTGTGGCAGCGCGCGTTTCGCGAGGTGGCCGCCGGGTACGCCGAGATCGAAGCGAACCACCAATACGTAGATGCAATGGCGATGTTCATGGTGCTCGACCCGTCGCAGTACGATGTGATCGTGACGAACAACCTGTTCGGCGACATCCTGACAGACCTCGGCGCGGCTTTGCAGGGGGGCTTGGGCATGGCCGCGTCGGGAAACATACATCCCGGCAGAGTCTCGCTGTTCGAGCCGGTGCACGGCAGCGCGCCGCCGCTCGCGGGCAGGAACGTGGCGAATCCAATCGGGTCTATTCTGACTACGGCGATGATGCTAGAATATTTGGAATTCGCGGAGGCGAGCGCGGCGGTCGAGTCAGCCGTCGGCGCAAGCGTCTCGGAAGGCGACACGACGCGCGACCTCGGCGGCACGCTCTCCACGTCCGAGGCCGGAGACGCGATTCGTCGCCGCATCCGGGCGAGCGTGTAAGCGTCGCTTTCGAGTGGACAAGGTTTCAAGGGTGTCAGGTCGCGTGCGGGCGCGTGAAAGGTGTTATGGGTAGCAAGGGTAGAGACGCAGGGCAGAAGTTAGTGGCGATTATCGTGATCCTCGCGATGCTTGCGCTCATGGGCATCCCGCCGACCGTTATCTTCTTTTTCGCCACGGTCGTCTATTTCGTCTGGCGCGCAGTGGATCGCTCCGAGCAGCACGAGACGCGCCGCATCTTCGATTTCTACCTCGCCGCCAGCGAAATCCTGCGCGAAGACGAACGCCGCTGGTTCGGCTTCGAAATCACGGAAGTTATCGGGCAGGGCGAGTCGGTCGTGCACTCGATGGCCGACCCGCCGCCGCTCGTCTATTTCGCGCTCGGCGCGCTCTACCACCGCGCGGGCGACTATGAGGCGGCAGCCGAAAGCCTCTCCTACGTCATCGAGAATGAGTGGGGCAACGAACTTCACCACACCGCGCCTTCACCCGAACTGCGCCGCTACGCGAGCGTGCTGCGCAAACTGGAACGCGACCCGTCCGAAGGGCCTCTGACCGTCGCCGCCGTGCGCAATCTCGAACACGCGCGCCACACACGCGCCGCCGCCCTGTTCGAAGAGAGTCGCAAACAGAGCGCCGCACCGCCGGCGGCGGAAGCGTCGGCGCGCGACTCATACAGGGGCGCGGCGCTTCAGCAGACCCCGCCGCAAGATGTTCCGCTCCGTCTGCCGCTCGCCGCGAACACGAACGCGCCGCAGCCGCTCGCGCCTCCGCCGAAGCCCGCGCCCATCTCCGAAGTGCTGCGCGACCTGTACGAGGAAGAAAAGAAGACGGCCTGAAAGCTGTCCGTTGTTCGTCGTCAGTTGTCCGTTGCATGTGCTGAGCGGAGGAAGTTGCTAAAGATTGAATCGGACAACTGCCCAAGCACAAAAACAACTGACAACGCACTACTGACTACTGACAATTTTAAATGGCGACTGAGACGATCATCGGCAGCTATCGCATCGAGGAACGCATCGGGCGTGGGGGGATGGGCGTCGTCTATCGCGGGCAGCACACGAAGCTGCCGCGCGAAGTCGCCATCAAGTCGATCAACCCGCGCGCCGGAGAGCACGACCTGCGCAGCCTTCGCCACCGCTTTGAGCGCGAGGCTTACATCCAGTCGCAACTGGATCATCCGGGCATCGTCAAAATTTACGACTACATCGTCGCCGAGCAGACCTACTACATCGTGATGGAGTACGTCGAAGGGTGGTCGCTCGCGCAGTTGCTCAAGGGGACGGGCGGCGCGCTCCCGTGCGAGCGCGCTCTCGCACTCTTCGATCAAATTCTCACCGCCGTCACCTACGCGCACACCTTCACCTATCAGGATCAAGACGGCGCATCGCATCGCGGCATTATTCACCGCGACCTGAAGCCGCCGAACATCCTCGTCACGCCCGACGACCACATTAAGATTACGGACTTCGGTATCGTTAAAGTCGTCGGCTCGGAGACGACCGACACGCACGGAGCGGGCTACGGTTCGCCGCGCTACGTCTCGCCCGAACAGGCCGAGGGGCTGGAAGTTGACCAGCGTTCCGACATCTACAGCCTCGGCATCATCCTCTACGAGATGCTGACGGGCGCGCCGCCCTTCGGCAACGAGCGCGAACCCATGACGCGCACCGAAATTCTACGCGCACACGTCGAAACGCCGCCGCCGCTGCCCACAGAGATCAACCCGCTAATCCCGCTCGAAGTCGAAGACATCATCCTGCGCGCGCTCGAAAAAGACCCGGCGGGGCGTTTCGCTACCGCCGCAGACTTTTTGCGCGCGGTGAGGACGGCGCGCGAGCGCGACGCGAGCGACGTGGTCGAAGCGGCGGAAGCGCCGCCGAAAATTCAACGCCCCGTCGGCACGCACGAACTGCACGATGCGGGCGCGGTGGACAACACCGTCCGTCACGATTACATCACGCAGCCCATCCGCAGCGGCTCGTGCGCCGTGTGCGGCACGGAGGCCGAAGCCGACGAAGAATATTGCCGCGAGTGCGGGGCGGAACTCGGCGCATCGCCCGCCACCACCAAACTCGCGCACCGCCAGACGAAGACGCAGGCAGAGCAACAGCAGCAGCAGCCGAAGCGACGCCTCGACCCGCCTCCACACACGCGCGGCAAGTGGGTTGTCGTCGGCCTCATCGCGCTCGCCCTCTTGAGCGGCGTGCTTATCTACATGCGCTTCACGCGCGAAGCGGCGCGGCGTGCGGCGCGAACGCCGGACGCGCCTACGCAAGTCTCTGCGCCGCAAGCCGCCGGGGAAAAAGCGACGACGCAAACGCAGGTCGCCCCGTCCTCGCTCGTCGAACTGAGTGCGACGCGCCTCGCGGTTGATTCGACCTACGACGGCTACACGGCGAAGCCTTTGAACGACGGCATCTTCGATGTCAAACGCATCTCCGCGATGCGCTACAACGAGGGCAACTGGGCTTCAGCCGAGACGCACGAGCCGCACTGGATCGAACTCCAACTGCCGGAACAGTCGCGCCTCTCCGCCGTCTATATTTACTGGGGCTTCGACCGCGACCGCTTCGTCGCCTCGCGCCGCGTCGAACTACAGACGCCGGACGCGAGCGGCGCGTGGCAGACCATCTCGACCATCGAACCCGGCAACAATTACGACCGCACGGCCTTCGAGTTTGCGCCCGTCACAACCGAACGCGTGCGCATCTTCCAGCCCGCACAACAGGGGCCGCGCGGACGACCCTTCGTGATGTGGGTGCGCGAGGTGAAACTCTTCGGCGCGGCGGAATGAACTGCCTGTTCTGTCAGGTGAAATAAGAGATGCTTATCTTTCCCGGCTTAATTGCGCTCAATGCGCTATTGTACTTCGCTGCTGCAAATAAACGCGTGCGAAGAAGCGCAATCAAGTCGCAGTGGATGATGAGAAATCAGTGGGTTCAGTTGACAGAAAGTGAAAAGGAAGAATATGAAGGATTAAGTATGGCCGCCCTGCTTATTCCTGCCATCCTGCTCTCCTGCCTGATTTTGGCAATGCTTATTCTTAAAATTATTGAGATAATCGGTGGCTGAGTTTACCTTTAGTCGCTACTCGAACTTCGATCACTACTAATAATGCTCACCGCTGAAATCATCGCCATCGGCTCGGAGTTGTTGACGCCGGATCGCGCGGACACGAACAGCCTGTGGCTGACCGAGCGGCTCAACGCCATCGGCATCGAAGTCAAACTCAAAACCATTGTCGGCGACGACGACGCGCGTTTGGAAGAGACCATCAAGGACGCGCTCAGGCGTTCGCGCGTCGTCATCACGACCGGAGGTTTGGGGCCGACCGAAGACGACATCACGCGCAAGATCGCCGCGCGCGCGATGAATCGTCGCCTCGTCCTGAACGAAACGGTGCTCGAAGCGATTCGCGAGAAGTTCATGCGCTGGGGAAGGAAGATGCCGGAGATCAACGCGCGGCAGGCGATGATCATGGAGGGCGCGGAGGTGCTCGACAACCCGCACGGCTCGGCTCCCGGCATGTACCTCGAACACGAAGGGCGCTCGGTCGTCCTCCTGCCCGGCCCGCCGCGCGAGATGCGCCCGATGTACGAGACGCACATCAACGCGAGGCTGGCGGCGAAGGCGGGCGACGTGCGCGTCGCGCGTCGTGTGCTGCGCGTCTCGGGCTTGGGCGAGTCAGCCGTTGACGAGCGCATCGCGCCCGTCTACACGCAGTACAAAAATCCGCAGACGACCATCCTCTTCAACCGCAGCGAGATCGAAATTCATCTCACCGCGCAAGGGCGTTCGGAGCAGGAAGCCGAGTTGCTGCTCGATGGGCTGGCCGGACAGATCGAGGAGCGACTGGGCGATGCCATCTTCGCCTTTCGCGGCGAGACGATGGAAGAGGTGGTCGGTTTGCGTCTCGCCGTCAGCGGCTTCACGCTCGCCGTCGCCGAAAGCTGCACGGGCGGCCTCATCTCCGAACGCCTGACGAAAGTGCCCGGCTCGTCGAGCTACTTCATGGAGGGCGTCGTGAGTTATTCAAACGACGCGAAGGTGCGCCTGCTCGGCGTGCCGTCGGATTTGATCGCGGAGTACGGCGCGGTGAGCGCGCCGGTCGCAGAGGCGATGGCCGAGGGCGTGCGCGAGAGGGCGATGACGGACTTCGGCCTGAGCGTCACGGGTATCGCAGGCCCCGGCGGCGGCACGGAAGACAAACCCGTCGGCCTCGTCTACATCGCGCTCTCGGACGACGCACACACGGAACACCGTAAACTCCTGCTTCCCGGCGACCGCCAACTCATACGCTGGCGCGCCTCGCAAGCCGCGCTCGACCTCCTGCGCCGCCGCCTCATCTGAAATTAATTTCAACACTTCGCCCTGCTCCCGCCTGTGCGCCCGCACTTGCCGCTGCTTCCGGCTGGTTGTTATATTCGCCGTTCGCTCTCCGCCGAACATTTTGCGCCGTCATGGAGTGATGCCCAGTTGCTGCCTGCGCTCTTTATTGTCGCCGCGTACTTGATCGGCTCGATCCCTTTCGGATATTTGATCGTGCGCGCGCGTGGCGGCGGCGACGTGCGCGAGACGGGTTCGGGCGGGACGGGCGCGACGAACGTGTCGCGCCGCGCGGGGAAGGGCGCAGGTGTCTTGACGCTCGCGCTCGACGCCGTTAAGGGCGCACTCGTGGCGCTCGCCGCGCGCTGGCTGCTTGCGCCCGACTTCCGCATCAACTGGTGGGTGGCCGCCGCGTCCGTCGCTGTCGTCGTCGGCCACATCTTTCCGGTCTGGTTGAAATTTCGCGGCGGTAAGGGCGTGGCGACCGGACTCGGCGTGTTTCTGAGTTTGACGCCGGCGGCGGTCGCGCTTGCCGCGCTCGTCTTCGCCGCCGTCGTGTGGGCGACGCGCTACGTCTCGCTCGGCTCGATCACGGCGACGGCAACGCTGCCCCTGTTCGTGTGGCTTCTCGGTAGTTGGAGTGACACAAACAACGTCGCCCGCGCGCCCGTCATGGCCGTCGCCGCCATCGGCGGCGCGCTCATCATCCTTATGCACCGCGCCAACATCGGCAGGTTGATAAACGGTACGGAGAGTAAACTGAAATGATGAAGGGAAAGCAGCCCGTTGTCAGTAGTCACCCGTCCGTTGCATGTGATAACAACTGACAACGGACGACTGACAACGGACAGTTTTTACTTCATCGTTCTGCGTTCCCACTTCATCGTTTGAATTATGTCTCGAATCGCGATCATCGGTGCGGGCGGATGGGGCACGGCGCTCGGCGTGGTGGCCGGGCGCGCGGGGCATGCGGTGAGGTTGTGGTCGCGCAACGCGTCGGTGATCGAGGGGATTAACGAACGGCGTGAGAACGGCGTCTACCTGGCGTCGCACGTGATCGAGGGCGACGTAAGCGCGACGGGCGAGTTGGGCGAGGCTCTGCGTCAGGCGCAGCTCGTGATTCTGGCTTCGCCTTCACACGCGACGCGCGAGTTGCTGATGCGTATGGCGCGCGAACTGCCCGCCGAGGTGGTGCTCGTGAGCGCGACGAAGGGCATCGAGATCGAGACGCGGCAGCGCATCTCGGAGGTGGCGGAGGAAGTGTTGGGGAGAGAGTTTGCGGCGCGCTTCGTCTGCCTGTCGGGGCCGTCGTTCGCGCAGGAGGTGGCGGCACGGCAGCCGACCGCAGTAGTCGCCGCCGGTTACGATGCGCGTGCGGCTCTGGCCGTGCAGGCGGCTTTGAGTTTTGAAAATTTTCGCGTCTATACGAACGGCGATCTCGTCGGGACAGAACTCGGCGGCGCGGTCAAGAACGTCATCGCGCTGGCGGCGGGGATGGTTGCCGGTCTGGGTTTGGGCACGAACAGCATCGCGGCTTTGATCACGCGCGGGCTGGCCGAGATTACGCGTCTGGCGCTGGCCGAGGGCGGGCGCGTCGAAACGCTCGCGGGGCTGGCGGGCTTGGGCGATCTGGTGTTGACCTGCACGGGCGGGCTGTCGCGCAACCGTTTTGTCGGGCAGGAGTTGGGGCGCGGGCGCGCGCTCGGAGAAATTCTGGCGGGGATGCATGAAGTCGCCGAGGGCGTGAGGACGACGCGCGCGGTAAAGTTGTTGGCCGACAATCGCGGAATCGAGATGCCGATCATCGAGCAGGTTCACGCCGTGCTCTACGAAGGCAAGAGTGCGCGCGCGGCTGCCGAAGCGTTGATGGCGCGTCCGGTGCGCGGCGAGTTTGCAGGAATTGTGTCGTGACGCGCGCAGGCTTTTAAGGCGCGCGGGAAAGTTGGGGAGATGGCTGGAGAAGCGGGTGAAGTAAAAGCGTTGTTGACGAACCGCGCGGCGTATCACGAATATCATATTCTGAACACGTATGAAGCGGGAGTGTCCTTCAAGGGCACGGAAGTGAAGAGCGTGCGCGCCGGTCAGATTCAGTTGAAGGAGTCTTACGTGGCCGTGCGCGACGGCGAAGTCTGGTTGTTTAATGCCCACATTTCGCCGTATGCTTACGGCAACCGGGATAATCACGAAGCCACGCGCACGCGGAAACTTTTGTTACACCGACGTGAGATAGATAAACTCGAGCAAGAGGCGACGGTGAAAGGCATGACGCTCGTTGTGACGCGGGTTTATTTGAAGAAGGGTCGGATCAAGTTTGAAATCGGGGTTGCGCGCGGCAAGAAACTTTAT
>DASQDV010000176.1:0-2355 GCA_035633995.1 Pyrinomonadaceae bacterium
CCGCAGACCGCCGAGATGCTGCGCGCCGTGCTCTCCTACCTGCACACGCGCCCCGTCACCATCTCGCTCGAACGCGTGCCCGTCAAGAATCCTTCGGCGAAGCAGAAGAAGGACGCGCCGCCCGTCTTCGTCACGCGCGAACGCGCGCGGCGCTTCGTGCTCGTGCCCGATTTGCTGGCCGTCCCCGGCTCGATCAACTTTCGCGTCATCGGCGACGACTATTTCGCCGTCGTTCCGCCGGGACTCGATCCGGCTTCATCCGAAGTGCGTCGCGCTTACCTGCAATACGTCGTTGACCCCGTCATCCTGCGTTACAACCGCGATATCGCTTTGAAGCGCGCGGACATTCGCGCGCTCCTCGACGAGCGCGCCGCAGCCTCGCCCGCCTTAACCATGCCCGACGTGTTTCAGGCCGTCGCGCGTTCGCTCACCGTCGCGGCAGACGCGCGCATGAATCTGAACGCGCGCCTGCGCACGCTCACCGAACAGACGAGCGCGCGGCTGCAACGCGCCGGTGAGCCGGAGCGCGCGCGCATAGCGAAAGAATCGCAGGCAGACCGCGCGATGCTCGAAGATGAGTTGACCGCGCAACTCGCGGACGCTTACGAACGCGGCGCGGTGCTCGCCTTCTACTTCTCCGAACAACTGCGCGACCAGGAGGTCGCCGGGTTCGACTTCTCGGACTTCTTCGCAGACATGATGACGCGCGTTGACGCCGCACGCGAGAAGCTTCGCCCGGCCGAGTTCGCACAGGCGCGCGAGCGTGTCGCGGCGCTCAGGCGCGAAGCGGCGCGCGCCTCGGCCAACCGCACGGGTGCGGAGACGCGCGAAGACGAACGCCGCGCCGCCCTCGCCAGAAGTCTCGCGGAGACGAACGACCTGCTGCGCCAGAAAAAATACGCGGAGGCCGAGCCGCGCCTGCGCGCACTTCTGGCAGAACACAACGGCGAGCCGCGCATCTTCTTCGCGCTCGCGCAGGCGGCCAGCATCTCCGCCAGCGACGCCTTCGACGACGCCACGCGCGACGAACGTTTGGGGCGCGCGCTCGCCAACTATCGTTTCGCCATCCAGTCGGCCACTTCCGAGACAGACCGCCCGCTCATCTCGCGCGCCTACACCGCGATGGGGCGCATCCTCGCTTTCCTCGAACGCAAGGACGAAGCGATCAAAGCCTTCGAGGCAGCCATCAGTCTGGGCGACGTGAAGGACGGCGCATACAGGGATGCGTCGGCGGAACTGCGGCAGTTGCGCCCTTAAGGCGGGCGTGGCGGAAAGTCTTACTCGCTCGCGTAAAACGGCGACAGCCTCGTTCAATTCAACGAGGCTGTCGTCGTTTCTGTCTAACGCTTGATCCGTATTTTGTGAGGCGCGTTAAAGAACCCACACGCCCGGACGCGTCGGTGCTGCGGGGGGCGCAACCGGGACAACGCGCGGCGTGGCATAAATGCGCGGGGCGGCGGGCGCACGCGGCGCGACGAGCGGCGTGATGCGCGGCACGGCGGGCATCGCGGGGCGCGGCACGACGCTGACGCGCGGCGCAATCAGGGCCATCGGCGCGGTAGCCCCGAAGCCGCCGGGCGTGAAAAACGTCGGGCTGTTCTCCGTGCGATCCGGCGTGACTTTGACGGTGCGCGTCTTGCGGTCGCGCATGACGGTCAGTTTCACTTCGCCTTCGTCTTTGCGGTTGAGCGCGCGCGAGAGTTCGCCCGCCGTCCTCAGACGTTCGCCGTCAACTTCCGTCACCACGTCGCCCGCCTTGAGTCCGGCCTTCGCCGCCGGGCTGTTCTCGACAACCGAAGTGACGAGCAGGCCGCCACCGCCGCTGCCGACGCCGAAATAGTCTGCGAGTTGATCGGTCAACGTCTGGGTCGTGATGCCGATGCGCCGCCCGCTCCCGCCCTGGACGAGCGTGAAATTTTCGCCGAAGCCTTTGGCGCGAAACTTCTCTGCCAAATCCTTGCGCATCTTCTGCGAATCGAGTTGCAACTCCTTCGCGCGTTTCTTCCATTCCTCGGAGTTGCGGTGCAACTCTTCGGCGCGACGTTTGAACTCTTCGTTGTTGAAGTTGAACGTTTGAACGTCCGGGAAGTTGAAGTTGCCGAACGAGCGCGGCGTGAAGTGCTCGCGCCTGCCGAGCGTTACGGACAACTCCTGCTCGGCGCCGCCCCGGCTGATCGTCAGGCGCGCGGTGTGTTCGGGCGCGCTCTCGTTGATGAGGCGTTGCAGTTTCTGCGCGCTTGTCACCTGTTCGCCGTCGAAGCGCAGGATGACATCGTTCTTTTGCAGCCCGGCTTTCGCCGCCGGGCTGCCCTCCGCCACTTCGCGGACGGCCACGCCGCGCGGCTCGCCGCGCAA
>DASQDV010000177.1:0-2400 GCA_035633995.1 Pyrinomonadaceae bacterium
GATATGCGCCGACCATGAACATCATTTTCACGTCGCCGAGTCCCATCGCCTCGACGCCGCGCAGGCGTTCCCACAGCCAGCCCATCAGCCACCGCGAACCGCCGCCGACGGCTGCGCCGAACAGCGCGCCCGCGAGCGACACCGCCCACTCAGGCCAGCCCTCCAGCATCCCTTCGCTTAAAAATGCGAGGCCGTAGGTGTTCGGCACGAGCGCGCGCACGACGAGCGCGAACGCGATGCCGGGCAGCGTAATCACGTCGGGCAGAAGCATGTGCTCGGCGTCTATGAAGACGAGCGCGACGAGCGCGGCGACGAAGACGAGGTCGAAGGGCAGCGCGAGCGTCAGCCCGTCATGCAGGAAGACGAGGCCGAAGAGGAGCGCGGTCAAGGCTTCGACCGCCGGGTAGCGTCGCGCGATTGAGACGCCGCAGTTGCGGCAGCGCCCGCCGAGGACGAGGTAACTAAGAACCGGCACGTTGTCGTAAGGCCGGATCGCAGTGCCGCACGAAGGGCAACGCGAGTTGGGGAAGTCGATGGATTCCTCGCGCGGACCGCGATGAATGACCACGTTGAGGAAAGTGCCGATGGCCGCGCCGACGGCGGAGATGATGACGAGTGCGAGCGGGAAGGGCACGAGTGCCGGGTCGGCGAGAGAAGTTAGGTTTTGCAGTTGAGCCATCCTGTCAATTTGTTTCCGGGCGACAGAGGCCGCCGGTGCGAAAGCGGGCGCGGGGCGAGGTCGTGCTTGACGCCCGCAGCGAACTTTAAGCATATTAAGGCTTCGACGGGGTTTGCGAAAGACCTAAATTTTAACGGACGACGGGAAAGGAAGCACGCTTGAATTCGCGCAGACCCATTATCGCACTCATCGCCCTCGGCGCGATCATCATCGCCGTCCTGACTTTCGTTCCCTATTCGCTCACGATGGTCAGGCAGGCGGGGCAGGGCGTCGCCAACGCCGTCCAGACCTCGCTCGGCCGAGAGCCGCAGCCCGCCTTCGAGGCGGAGATGCGCAAGCCCTCCGTGCCGCAGTTCGACGTGGCGCTGTGGTACGGCGCACGCGGCGAAGAACCGGAGCGGCACGGCGTCCTCATCCAGACGCTCGACGGCGGGCGCGTCTTCGCCTCGCACAACGCGGACACGCTGTTCAACCCCGCCTCGCTCGTCAAACTCACGACCACGCTCATCGCGCTCAAAAAACTCGGACCCGATTATCGTTTCGTCACGCGCGTCTTCGCCGACGGGAAGCTCGACGCGTCGGGCACGCTCGACGGCGACCTCTATCTCGCGGGCAACGACCCGACGTTCGGCGACACGTCTGCGAATTTGATCGCGAAGGAACTGCGCGCGCGCGGCATCAACCGCGTGCGGGGTAAGATACTGGCCGCGCCGGGCTTCTCTTTCAACTTCAACGAGCGCGCGGAGGATTCCGCCGAATACGCCGCGCGCGTGATGCGTCTCAAACAGGCGGCGACGGGCATGGAAGAAGCGCGCGGCACGGAGTTGTTCGCGCTCCATTCCAACCCGCTCAGCGAAATGCTGCTTTACATGAACGCGCATTCGAACAACTTCGTCGCCGACCGCCTCGGCGCGTTTCTGGGCGGCACGCAAACAATCGTGCGCGCGCTCGTCGAAGATTTGAAGTTGCCGCCCGAACAGGTCACGCTCGAAACGGCTTCCGGGTTGTACAACAACCGCATGACGCCGCGCGGCGTGCTCGTCGTGATCAAAGCGTTAGTCGAAGAGGCGGGAAGGCATGGACTCAAACCGGAAGACCTGATGCCCGTCGTCGGCTGCGACTGGGGCACGGTGCGGCGTCGCATGGAGGGCACGGGTTACGAGTGCTCGCTCGTGGGCAAGACCGGCACGCTGACGACCACCGACGGCGGCATGTCGAATCTCGCAGGCATTGTCTTCACCAAAGATTCGGGGTTGATACTTTTCGCCATTCTCGCGCAGGGCAACCGCATCTGGGAGCACAAGCAGATGGCCGATCAACTGCTCGCCGAAACGATCAACGGCCACACGCCCGCGCCGCTTCTGGATACAGAGACGCGCCGCCAGTTGTTGCCGCCGAACAGCCTGAGGATAGAACCGAAGTCAGAGGTGAGCGGTCAGAAGTTAGTTAAAACTACAAGCGATTCGCCGTCGCAAAGCAGCGGCAGGTAGTTACCGCCGCTTAAGCTGCGCTGAATCGCTTTAACGTTTATCGCTCGTCCTGCTCCGGCGTCTACGTTCGTTCTCCTGCATCTCCCACAACAATAATTTTTTGAGAAACGCGTGGTGCGCGGCGAAGCGTGCGATGCAGAAGCCCGCGAAGCCGTCGCGGAAGCCGCCTTTGAGCAGGTAGCTGCGCGCGAAGGCGGCGGGGCCTGCGAGCGCGACGCTGAGAGGGGAGGT
>DASQDV010000178.1:0-7331 GCA_035633995.1 Pyrinomonadaceae bacterium
GTGGGCTACGAACTGTTCGTTCCGCGCCAGTCGAACCTGTCGCTCCAGACGCGCAACGGCGGAATCAGCCTCTCGGATATTCGCGGGAAGATTACTTTTGAAGCTCAAAACGGAGGCGTCGCTTTGAAGAATCTCGGCGGCGACGTTACGGGCGCGACGCGCAACGGCGGGCTTCACATCGAACTGACCGGCAGCAACTGGGAAGGGGAAGGTCTCGACGTGAGGACGACGAACGGGGGACTGTCGATCACCGTGCCGGAGAATTATTCCGCGCACCTTGAGGCGGGAACGGTCAACGGCGCTCTCGTCGTCAGTCCTTCCATCGCCGAAGTGACGCGCAAGACGAAGCAGTTGGCACTCGATCTCGGCGCGGGTGGTACGAACTTGCGGATTCAGACCACTAACGGCGGCGTCTCCATCAAACGCCGCGAGTCGAGATAAGGCTCAAGAGAGTTCCATCTCGTTGCCGGGTCAGCCTTGCGGCATCACGGCGCGAGGGTGAACGGAAAAGCGATCTATCTGCACGGGCTCTTGCAGGGTGGCGCGACACGCCACCCTGCAAGAGCCCGTACCGGCATAGGCGGGCAATGTTGCAGGAATAGCAATTCAGTTATTATCCAGGTCAGGTCAAAAAGATTTGACGCCGGAGACGCAGTAAGGCAGGCGAAGTTCGTCGCTTCGCTGTTCGGCATCGCTGCCTGAGGAAAGGCGCTCGAAGAACTCTCTCGCCTCGAATTTATCTTTGCAACACAGCCCCGCGACGCTTCTAAAAAGAGAAGCCTTCATTCCACTCCTGTATGTCCGTCGAAGCTCCGAGCAGGATGTTCTCTTCCTCGGACAGAATTTCCAATTCGTGCAGCCGCGCGTCGGGCTGCGCGGCGGCGCTGTGCAAGAGGTTGCCGAAGTGTTGCAGCATCCGCGCGACGGTCTGGGCGCGGAAGAGGTCGGTGCTATATTCGAGCGAGCCGGTCAGGCCGTCCTCGTTGTCCCACATGTTGAGGACGAGGTCGAACTTCGCCGTCTCGCAATCTACTTCGAGCGGGCGTGCGGTGAGACCCGGCAGTTCGAGCGGCGGCGTCGGAGCGTTTTGCAGGGTGAAGACCACTTGAAAGAGCGGCGTGTGGCCGAGTCCGCGTTTAGGCCGCATCACCTCCACGAGTTTCTCGAAGGGCACATCCTGATTGGAATAGGCTTCGAGCGTCATCTCGCGGACGCGTCCAAGCAACTGGCGGAAGGTCGGGTCGCCGGAGAGGTCTGTGCGCAGGACGAGCATGTTGGAGAAGAAGCCGATGAGACCTTCGATCTCGACGCGATGGCGGTTGGCGATGTCGGAACCGACGACGATGTCGGACTGCCCCGAGTAGCGATGCAGAAGGGTCTGGAAGGCGGCGAGCAGCGTCATGAAGAGAGTCACGCCTTCGCGTCGGCTCAGCGCCTTCAGCGTATCGGTCAGCGCGAGGGGCAGCGTGAGCGGCTGGCGCGCGCCGCGCCACGTCTGGACGGCCGGGCGTGGGAAGTCGGTCGGCAACTCCAGCACCTCGGGCGCTGTGGCGAGCTGCCGCTCCCAGAAGGCGTGCTGCATCCGCATCACTTCGAGGTTCGCCCACTCTCGCTGCCAGTGGGCGAAGTCGGCATACTGCATGGGCAACTCGTCGAGCGTCGAAGGCCGTCCGTCCGTGTAGGCACCGTAGAGCGCGGTCAGTTCGCGGATGAACACGCCCACAGACCACCCGTCCGAGACGATGTGGTGCATCACGACGACGACGATGTGCTCTTCGTCTTCGAGCCGGATGAGGCTCGCGCGCAGCAGCGGCCCGGTCGAGAGATCAAACGTGCGCTTCACCTCGGACTTAATCAGGCGCAGCGCCTGCACCTCCCGGTCGTCCGCCGGCAGCGCGCGAAGGTCTGTGATCGGCAGGACGACGGGCGAGGGCGCGTCAATGACCTGCACGGGGAGCATTCCCTGCGTCGGCAGGCGCGTGCGCAAAGCCTCGTGGCGGCGGACGATTTCGCCGAGGCTCTGTTCGAGCGCAGGAACGCTGAGTCGCCCCGTCAGACGCACCGCCGCAGGGACATTGTAGGCGGCGCTGCCCGGCTCCATCTGGTCGAAGAACCAGAGGCGCTGCTGCGCGAAGGAGGGCACCAGCTCCCGGTCGCGCGCGACGGGCAGCAGGGGCAGCGCCGTCGTCGCCTGCGTGCTCCGCTGCGCCTCCTCGACCCGCTCCGCAATCCCGGCCACCGTCGGCGACTCGAACAGGGTGCGCAGCGGTAGCTCCTGCAAACGGAAGCTGTCGCGGACGCGTGAGATAAGCTGCGTCGCCAGGAGCGAGTGGCCGCCCAACTCGAAAAAGTTGTCGTGGATGCCGATGGGTCTGACGCCGAGCACTTGCGAGAACATGTCGGAGAGCACTTCCTCAACCGGCGTACGGCCTAAGACCAACTGCTCGTCCAACTCAGGCCGGAGCTGCTCGGGCGGTGGCAGCGCGCGGCGATCCACCTTGCCGTTCTGCGTCAACGGCATCGCGTCGAGCAGCACGAAGGCCGAAGGGATCATGTGGTCGGGCACGCTCTCTTGAAGCAGATTGCGCAACTGCGGGATGAGCTTGCGATTTAACTTCCCCTGAAGGGGGTTGTTGGCATAGTCAGCCCACGGGCGCACGAGTGTCGGCGCGGCGAGCGCGCGGGAGGCTCGCGCGCCGCCGACTGCCTCAGACGTGGCGCGGTGCGTGAAGGCCACGTCGAAGCAGCCTTCCTCGCCCGAAGCTGACCAGACGATGTCAATGTCGTAGGGCAAGTACTGACCGAGCGACCAGAGGTCTTCGGGGTCAACAGCCGGACCGTCGTGGGCGGTGTGCATCAACTGTCTCAGGTCGTCAACCGTCTCGGGCGGGTTCTCGCCCGACACCAACTCCATCGCCTTGAATTCAGTCCACAAGCGGCGATTAGGCACGCGCCTCACGGTGACGCCGGCGGGTTCATCGCCGACGAGATGGCGGTGAACTTCCGGCAGCGACAACTCTTCGGCCTGCCAGTCGAACAATGCATGAAGGGGCGGCTCATCGTCCGGCGTGCCGTCGGGCGCGAGGCGCAGGACGACATCGTAGCGGAAGCGTGTGAGTTCGTTCAGGTGGCGGCCACGCTTGAGCAGGAGTTGCACGTCGCCGAGTTGCGGGAGATGCGTTTTGAGGGCGGGGAAGAAGGCCGGGTCGAGTACCAGTTCGTCTTCCTGCGCCAGTTGCCGCCTGACGCGCTGCTGCAACTGCACGGCGGGCAGCGTGGGCGACGCCTGATGCAGTTGCACCGAGAAGTGGAACGCCTCAAGCAACGGCAGGGCGCGCACGTCGCCGACGAAGATGAAGCCGCCCGGGCGCACGGCGCGCGCCGCGCCCTCAAGCACCTTGAGTAAGTAATCAACGCTCGGGAAGTATTGGACAATCGAGTTGAGGACGACGGCGTCGAACGACCCCGGCTCGATGCCCTCGAAGTCGTCCGCCGACCTGTTGAGCAGCGTGAGTTGCGGCCACTCCTCGCCCTTGTCGGTCAACACCTGCCGCACGTAGTCGAGCGCCACCTGCGAAAAGTCGGTCGCGCAGTACTTCACGCAACGGCTGGCGAGACGGAAGAGGAGCAGCCCCGTCCCGCATCCGATCTCAAGGATGCGCATCGGCTCGAAACGCTCGATGCGTTCAACCGTCTGCTCCACCCATTCGCGCATCTCCTCGTCGGCGATGGGCAGCCCCGTGTAACTGCTGTTCCACCCGTTGATGTTGAAGGTCGGGTCTTGCCTGGGCGCGGGCTGCGCGTAGGTCTCGTCGAAGACCCAGCCCCACTGCGAGACCTGTTCGGCCATCCACTCGCCGCCCGCCCGGTTGTCGCCCTTCTGCTGGTACTGCGGGTCGGGGACGACGTAAGCCACCAGACGTTTATCGCCGGGCGTGTCCTCGCGCGCCAGCACAATCGTCTCGCGCACGGCCTCGTGGCGGTTGAGCGCCGACTCGATCTCGCCAAGCTCGATGCGAAAGCCTCTGATCTTCACCTGATGGTCAATGCGACCAAGATATTCGAGGTCGCCGTCGGGGTGGCGGCGAGCGAGATCGCCCGAGCGGTAGAGGCGTGCGCCCGGGTCGCGACCGAAGGGGTCGGGGACGAACCTGTCGGCGGTGAGCGCGGGGCGATTGAGATAGCCGCGCGCCACGCCATCGCCGCCCACGTACATCTGGCCGGGAACGCCGATGGGCGCGGGCTGGAGGTGGCGGCCGAGCAGGTAAACACGTAGGTCGGGCAGGGGGACGCCGACCGGGCTGCCCCCGTCGGCGTTCAAGTCTTCGCGCCCGAGCGGGCGATAGGTGACGTGGACGGTCGTTTCCGTGATGCCGTACATGTTGACGAGTCGCGGGTTCGCGTCGCCGTGCCGCTCGAACCAGGGGCGCAGGCTGTTCAGTTCCAAAGCCTCGCCGCCGAAGATAACGTAGCGGAGCCTGAGCGCGCGTTGGCCTGCCGAGGACGAATCTACGCGGGTCAGTTGGCGGAAGGCCGAGGGCGTCTGGTTGAGCACCGTGACGCCTTCATCCGCAAGCAGGCGATGGAAGGACTCCGGCGAACGACTGATCCAGTAGGAGACGACGACCAGCCGACCGCCGTAGAGCAGTGCGCCCCACAACTCCCAGACCGAGAAGTCGAACGCGTAAGAGTGATAGAGCGTCCACACGTCGCGGTTGTCGAAGCCGAACAACTCCTCGGTCGCGCTGAAGAGACGCGCCACGTTGCGGTGACTCACGCCGACGCCCTTCGACTTCCCCGTCGAGCCTGAGGTGTAGATGACGTAGGCGAGATTGTCGGCGTGCGCCGTCGCCGGCAGGTTCCCGCTGCGCTCGCCCTCCACCTCCGCCCACCCGCTATCGAGGCATACAAGGCGCACTCCGGGCGCATCCTGCTCCCACCCTTCGGCCAGCCGCTCCTGCGTGAGCATGAGGCCGACAGCGGCGTCTTCCAGCATGTAGGCGAGGCGTCGGCGCGGGTAGGCCGGGTCTAAGGGCAGGTACGCCCCGCCCGCCTTCAGCACGCCGAGCAGCGCGAGATTCAAATCTGGCGAACGCTCCATGCAGATGGCGACGAGCACATCGGGGGCGACGCCGAGCCGACGCAGATGGCGTGCGAGTTGGTTGGCGCGGCGGTTGAGTTCGGCGTAGGTGACGTGCTGCCCCTCGAAGGTCAGGGCTATCGCGTCGGGGCTTCGCTCGACCTGCGCCTCGAAGAGTTGGTGGAGGCACGCGTCGGCGGGGTAGGTGCGCCGCGCGTCGCGCTCGTCGAACAGTTGTCGCCGCTCCTGTGCGGTGAGTAGCGGCAGCGCGGACAGCGTGCGGTCAGGGTCGGCGACGACGCCTTCGAGCAGCGTCTGGAAGTGCGCCGCGAGCCGCGCGGCGGTGGCCGCGTCGAACAAATCCGTGTCGTATTCGAGGAAGCCGACGAGGCCGTCGGTCGTCTCCGCGAGGTCGAGCAGGAGGTCGAACTTCGCCGTCCCGCTGTGTGAGTCGAGGAGGCTCACGTCGAGGCCGGGGAGCGCGAGCGTCTGGGCGAGATTGTGGAAGGCGAAGGCCACCTGAAACAGCGGGTGACGACTGAGATCGCGCTCGGGTTGCAGTTCCTCGACGAGACGGTCGAAGGGCACGTCCTGATTGGTCTGCGCATCAAGCGAGACCTCGCGCACGCGCGCCACCAGCTCTCGGAAAGTTGGATCGCCCGAGAGGTCTGCGCGCAGCACCATCACGTTGGCGAAGAAGCCGATCATCCCCTGCGTCTCGGTCTGCACGCGGTTGGCGACGGGCGAGCCGACGATGATGTCGTCCTGCTCCGAGTAGCGATGCAACAGCAGAAGGAAGCACGACAAGAGCGCCGTGAAGAGGGTCGTCTCCTCGCGCTCGCCGAGCGACTTGAGTGAGTCGGCGAGCGTGCGCGGGAGCACGATGCGGTGTCGCGCGCCGCGAAAGCTCTGCGCGGCGGGTCGCGGCCTGTCGGTCGGGAGTTGCAGTTGTGACGCGTCCGCCAGTTGCCGCTTCCAGTAAGCAAGTTGTCCTTTCACGACCTCGCCGCGCAGCCACTGGTGCTGCCACTCGGCCACGTCCGCGTACTGCACGGGCAACTCGGGCAGCGGCGACGGGAGACCGCCGCTGAAGGCTCTGTAGAGTTCGGCTGTCTCGCGGATCAACACGCCCATTGACCAGCCGTCGGAGATTACGTGGTGCATCGTCAGCAGCAACCAGTGCTCGCGTGCGTCGAGCCGGAGCAGCGTGGCGCGCAAGAGCGGCCCCGCCGCGAGGTCGAAGGGACGCAGCGCCTCTTCCTCACACAGCCGCCGGGCGTACGCCTCACGCGCGTCGGCAGGCAAACCGGAGAGGTCAATCACGCCAAGCGACACAGGCCGGGGCGCACCGATGACCTGCACGGGCTGTCCTCCTTCGGAGGTGAAGGTAGTCCTCAAGATTTCGTGGCGACGGGCGATCTCGCCGAAGCTCTGCGCGAGAGCCGCGACCTGTAGCGTGCCGATGAGGCGGACGGCCTTCGGCACATTGTAGAGCGGGCTTCCGGGCGTCAGTTGGTCAATGAACCAAAGCCGCTGCTGCGCGAAGGAGAGCGGTGCCGCCCCCTGCCGTTCACGCCGCGCAATGGTCTTCGGCTCCTCGCGGCGCGCGGCGTCACGCTGCAACGCCTTTAGCAGTAGTGCTCTCTTGGCGGGCGAGAGTTTTCTCAGCCGCTCCGACTGTTCTGTGTTTTTACTGGTCATGGTCTGTCTTTCAGAGTCCTTCGGCACACGACGGCGCAGGACGACGCGCGCCCACGCGGCCATTCGTCACCCATCGCCCGTCGAGCAGGCCGGAGGTGTTCGTCTTGTCGTACCTACGCATAGACCGCAGACGCCGTCGGACTCCAACTTTTGAAATGGACGGGCGGGCGCGTTCGCCGCCCCGTTGAATTGTTGACGTGCGACGACGCCGTGTGTTGTACGTGATGATAGAGCGAGTGCGCTGCCTGTGGAGTTTGAGGGCAGGCTGAGAAGGGGAGTGACCTCCCGGTTGGTTAAGGCGGCGACGCGCTGCCGCGACCCGCACTGTCGGCGCTCTGAACCGACACGCAGAAGTCGAGTTCGTCGGGAACTTTAAACTTCAACTCCTTCTTGCAGAACTCTTCCCACTCCGGCGTCACGCGATTGAAGATGACATTCTCGCCGTGCCACATGGCCTCTGTAACGGTCAAGTCCTGATGGAGAAACACGACGCTGTCGTCAGACAGCCCTTTGTCGCCGTCGCCATTGCTACCGGCCTCGCCGTCCTCCT
>DASQDV010000179.1:0-4246 GCA_035633995.1 Pyrinomonadaceae bacterium
CACGGGCAAGACCGTCAACGACGAAAACCGCATGCGCTTCGGCGGCCCGCAGTGGTACGTCCGTTCGCCCGAAGAGATGGGGCAGATTTTTCAGTACGTGCCGGACGCCGTCACGCGCACGATGGAGGTCGCGGAGATGTGTGACCTCAAACTCCCGCTCGGCGAAAATCAACTGCCCATCTTCCCCATCCCCGCCTCCGAGGGCGACATCACGATTGACGAATATTTCGAGAAGGTCATCCGGCAGGGCTACGAGCGACGCCGGGAGACGGTCTGGGAGCCGATGCGCTCGAAGGGCGTGCTCAAACACGGCCTCGACGTATATCAGGAACGCGTCTCGCGCGAGATCGCGATGATCAAGCAGATGGGCTTCCCCAGCTACTTCCTCATCGTCTGGGACTTCATCAAATTCGCCAAAGACAGAAAGATTCCCGTCGGCCCCGGTCGTGGCTCCGCCGCCGGTTCGCTCATCGCCTACTGTTTGGAGATTACGGACGTTGACCCCATCCAGTACGATCTCCTCTTCGAGCGTTTCCTCAATCCCGAACGCGTCTCGATGCCGGATATAGACATAGACTTCTGCGTGCACGGTCGCGCCGAAGTCATCAATCACGTGACGCAACTCTACGGGCGCGAATCGGTCTGCCAGATCATCACGTTCGGGACGATGGCCTCGAAGGCGGCGATCAAGGACGTGGGGCGTGCGCTCGACATGCCTTACGCCGACGTGGAGAAGATCGCGAAACTCATCCCGCCGCCCGTGCGCGGGCGCAACGTCTCCATCGGGCAGGCTCTGGAGAGCGTGCCCGAACTCAAACAGGCGGTGGAGAAAGACGCGCAGACGCGGAAGGTGATCGAGATCGCGCGCCGTCTCGAAGGCTGCGCGCGCCACTCGTCCGTGCATGCGGCGGGCGTCGTCATCTCGCCTTTGCCGCTCGAAGAGTTGATCCCGGTCGCCGTCAACAACAAACAGGAGTTCACGACGCAGTTCGAGATGTCCGATCTGGAAAAGACGGGCAAGCTCAAGATGGACTTTCTCGGCCTGACCACGCTTTCGATCATCAACCAGTGTTGCAAGACTATCCGTGAGATGCACGGGCGCGAGATCGTCTGGTCGGAAATCCCGCTCGACGACGCGGAGACTTACAAGTTGTTCGGGATGGGACGCACGGAAGCGGTCTTCCAGTTCGAGTCAACAGGCATGCAGGAGATTTGCCGGAAGCTGAAGCCGAAGTCCATCGAAGACCTCTCGGCCTTGAACGCGCTCTATCGCCCCGGCCCGCTCGACGGCGGCATGGTCGACGACTACATTGATCGTTATCACGGCAAGAAGCCGGTCGAATACCTCACGCCGGAAATGGAAGAGATTCTGTCGAACACCTACGGCATCCTCGTCTATCAGGAACAGATCATGCAACTGGCGCAGCGGCTCGGCAATTACTCGCTCGGCGAGGCCGACCTCATGCGCCGCGCGATGGGCAAGAAGAACCGCGAGGAGATGGCCGTCCACGAGCAGAAGTTCATAGACGGCTGCACGAAGAACAAGATTCAGAAGAAGAAGGCGCGCGAGATTTTTCGCCTGATGGCGCAGTTCGCAGACTACGGCTTCAACCGCTCGCACTCGGTCGCCTACGCGCACGTCGCCTACCAGACCGCTTATCTGAAAGCGCAATACCCCGAACACTTCTACGCCGCCGTGATGACCTACACGGCCGACGACGCCGCGAAGATTTTCAAGTACGGCTCGGAACTCCGCTCGCAGCGGATCAAGCTCCTGCCGCCCGACGTGAACGAATCGGGCGCGGGGTTCACGCCCGTCAAGGGGGCGATACGCTTCGGGCTGGCGGCGATCAAGGGCATCGGGCAGACGGCCGTGAGCGCGATGATTCAGGCGCGCGGCGAGGAGCGTTTCCGTTCGATCTACGATTTCGCGGAACGCGTGGGCGAACGCGGCGCGGGCAAGCGCGTGCTGGAAAGCCTGGTCTGCGCGGGCGCGTTCGATTCGTTCAAGCCCGAAGGCGAGGAGTTGCAACAGTGGCGCGCGTGCCTGCACGCGAGCGTTGATCGCGCGCTTGAGCGCGGCGGGCGCAAGCGGCGCGAACGCGACAACGGGCAGGCGGACATGTTCGGCCTGTCGGCGGGCTACACGGCGGAGGCGGAGGAGATGCACCAATATAATCAGGCCGCCGCGTGGTCGCACAAAGAGTTGCTCGCCCATGAGAAGGCGGCCATCGGCTTCTACGTCTCCGGCCACCCGCTCGAAGACTTCCTTGAGAAGATGGAACAACTCAAGTGCGGCACGGTGGCCGAGTTAGCCTCAGCCGCGACGGACGCGCGCGTACGCCTCGCGGGCGTCGTCTCCGATTTCACCGTGCGCAACACGAAGAAGGGCGACAAGTACGCCTATTTCCGTCTGGAAGATTTGTCGGGCGCGACCGTTAAGTGCGTGCTCTGGCCGGAAGCCTTCAAAACGAAGGGGAAGGACGCGGCCAACGACGCACTGCTGCTCGTGACCGGCAGGCTCGACGGCAGCGACAGTTCCTCAACGGTCGTCTGCGACGAAATCTACCTGCTGGAAAAAGCGCGCATCCCTGCGCACAATCCCTGGCTGCCGAAACAAAACGCGAGGGGCGCGGGCGGCACGATCCGCACGCTCGTCATCGAACTGCCCGAAGGCGTGGACATCCGCGAGAAGTGCGAGGCGGTGTCGCAGGCGCTGCTCGGCAGCCCCGGCGATTGCGAAGTTTTCCTCGAACTGCACTTGCGGCAGGAGGGGTTCAGGGTGCGCGCGCAACCGGCGCGCTTCATACGCGTGTGCCAGGACGAGCGGCTCGACGCGGCGCTCGCCGCCGCCGGTGTTACAATCAACTGGGTTGAAATGAACTCCGCCGGTTGATCGCCCGCGCGCGTGGCGGGTTAAGAGAGCATTTAGGGAGTTAAGGAAAAACGTAATGAAGAAATTTATAATCGGCGCGGCGCTTGTGCTCGCCGTCTCGACGCTGGCGCTGTTCTTCGCGAAGGCGAAGGATTCGAAAACGGACGGAAAGGGAACGGCCAAATCGGTGTACGACTTCACACTCAAAAATTCAAAAGGTCAGGACGTGAAACTCTCGGATTATCGCGGCAAGGTCGTCATGCTCGTCAACGTGGCGAGCAAGTGCGGCTACACGCCGCAGTACGAGGGGCTGCAAAAAATTTACGAGCGTTACAAGGATCAGGGCTTCACCATTCTCGGCTTCCCGGCCAACAACTTCGGCGCGCAGGAGCCGGGCACGGACGAGGAGATTCAACAGTTCTGCCGCATCAACTACGGGGTGACGTTTCCCGTCTTCTCGAAAATTTCCGTCAAGGGCGACGACAAGCACCCGCTCTACAAATACCTGACGGAGAAGGAAACGAACCCCGAGTTCGCGGGCGAGATCAAGTGGAACTTCAACAAGTTTCTCGTCTCGAAGGACGGCAGGATCATCGCCCGCTTCGAGTCGGCCGATAAGCCGGAGGACGCGAAGGTGACCGGCGCTATCGAGTCGGCGCTCAAGTAGGCCGCGCGGGTTCGAGATGCCGAACGACGACGACAGGCCACGCATTAGAGTCCGACGCGCCTCCGCGAGCACGGGCGCGAGCAGCGGCGACGCCGCGTTGCTCGCCGAACTCGGCGCGCGCACATTTTACGAAACCTTCGTAGAGAGTTGTCGCCCCGAAGACATGCGCGCTCATTTGGACGCCGCGTTCGGCACGGCGCAGCAGCAGGCGGAACTCTCCGACGCGCGCTCGACCTTCCTGATCGCGGAAGCGTGCGACGTTGATGAGACGGCGGTTGCGGCCGGCTACGCGAAATTATTCGCGAGCGATGAGACGCCCGATTGCGTCGCGGGCAGCAGGCCGGTAGAACTCGCGCGTTTGTATGTGGCGCGCGAGTGGTTGGGGAGCGGCGCGGGCGCGGCCTTGATGCGCGAGTTGTTGGAGGCGGCGCGAGGCGCGGGACACGAGACGATCTGGCTCGGCGTCTGGGAGCACAACGAGCGCGCGATTGCTTTCTACCGGAAGTGGGGCTTTGAGGTGGTGGGCGAGCACGTCTTTCAGGTCGGCGACGACCTGCAAAACGATCTGCTCATGGCGCGGAAACTGACGGAGGCGGGCGACTAGCAAATTACGCCGACGAGTCATGTCGGTAAACGGCAAGTTGAATCGTTAAATTCGAATCGTTAAATAAAGAAGCGCGCCCTTGATGAATCGTCAAGGGCGC
>DASQDV010000180.1:0-5702 GCA_035633995.1 Pyrinomonadaceae bacterium
CGTCGAAGGACTCGAAGACCCGACACTGGAATTTGGCGAATCGCACGGTCTACGCAACATCAGCACCTTGCGCCCGTCGTCCACGCCTGACGACAGGCCGCTCGGAAATCTCGTCCAGACGCGTTACACCTTCGACGGGAATCAATATCAGGCGGGCAGGAACAGGCAGCGTTGAGCCTCGCGGATTAATCCGGCCTGCGGCACGCAGGGGCGCTCGAATATGCAAACTTTAGCGGCGAAACTATCAGCCGACAATTCTTCCGAACGCGGGCGCGCGACAACGAAGCCCGCACCCGCGCGCCGCGCGGAAAATCTTATGTCTCCGACCGGCGCGACGCTTCTCCAGCGGAAACCAAGCTGCGCCTGCGGCGGCGGCTGTCCGCGTTGCAGCCATGAGCAGTTCATCCAACCCAAACTAATTGTCAGCACGCCCGGCGACCGCTACGAACAGGAAGCCGACCGCGTCGCCGAGCATGTCATGCTTACGACGCACACATCGGACAAACACGATGCGCCTGCGACGGGACACGACAACAACAGCATTGGCACACACATTCAGGCGAAGGAATCCGGCGGTCGTCAAATTGGGATAGGAGGCGTCGCTTTAACGGCGATTGACGCGGCACGCGCAGGCGGCGGCCAGCCGCTTCCGTCTTCGGTAAGAGGCTTTATGGAGCCGCGCTTCGGCCACGATTTCGGCCACGTGCGCGTGCACGCGGATGCGCGCGCCGCAGAGTCGGCGCAGGCGCTCGGCGCGCGCGCCTACACGCTCGGGAGCGATGTCGTCTTCGGCGCGGGTGAATACAGGCCGGAGACGGCGGCGGGCAGGCTCCTGCTCGCGCACGAGCTGGCGCACGTCATACAGCAAGGACAGCCGGGCGCATCGCGCACCACCACCATCGCGCGCCAACCCGCCGCACAGCCTGCCGCCCAACCTGCCGACGCCCAACCTGCTGCCGCGCCCGGAGCAAAGAGCGATTTTCGCGAAGCCTTGTTGAGCGGCACGATCAAGTCAGAGAAGGATTACGGCTTCTACGACCTCACGCCGAAATTCCAGTTCAGGAACGCGAAGCTCCAACAGGCTTACGAGTACGTTCAGACCAAGTACAAACTCGGCGTCGAAGCGCCCGCCGCCGCTGTCGAGGAGAGCAAAGATAAGAAGGCCGCGCCGCAGCAGCAGGGCGACAGTCTCAGCAAAGACCCGGATGACGTGCCGCAGTGGGTCAGGAAACTCGTGCAGGCGCTCATCGAAACAGGCCCCAACGCGCCCGGCCTCGACCCCTACAAACACCACGTCCCGGCAGGCCCCTACGCGGGCGTGACGTGGACTGAGGACAGCACGCTCGCGCAGCACGTCGTCGAAGCCTTCTACTACGGCTGGCACGCGCGGCTCGTCCGGTCTCAAACGACGCCGGGCGCGGCCACCACCGCTACCGCCGCCGATGCGCAGGCGGGCGTGCCCGCCAACGTGGGAGAGTTGTTCGCGCACGTCGGCGCTTCAAAGACCAACAAGCGCGCGCAGATCATCGGCGAAACCCCGCAGGCCATCTACGGCTGGTGCGGCCCGGCGTCGCAGTTCTCTCTGGCGATCAGCCTCATGCGTCGCGGCTTCCGCTTCAAGACCGGGCGACCTCCGCTTGAACCGAAGAAGCGCAAGCCTCCGCAGATTCCGCAACTGCCCGACAAAGACCCGGAACCCTATCGCGGCTACAACAAACGCGCCGCCGAACTGCGCCAGATGCAGGAGGAACAGAACGTCAAGAACGATCAATTCAACGAATGGGTTGAAGCCGACGCCGTGCGCATGGAGATCATCAAGCAGGGCGCTTATTTCCTCGACACCTGGTCGAAGGCGCAATTGAACAAGTTCGGGGTGAAGAAGGACAAGAGCCTGCCCGACCGCATCGTGGGCGGCGCGGCGGCGCACACCGCCCCGCTCGAACCGGGCGACTACCTGACGGTGATCATGGCTAACAGCCCGCTGAGCGGCCACGTCGCCACCGTCATCAAGGAGGAGCGTTACGAGTCCGACAAGCCCGGCGGGTTCGAACCGGGCGACGCCATCGGCAAGATTTATTTCGTCTCCGGCAACGTGCGCAACTCTGCGGTGCGCGTCGAGGTCGTCGAGCGCGAACTGCCGCTGCCCACCTACGACTGGGGCGAGACCTCCAAAATCGGCAACAGGTACACCGACTTGAAGCAGGCCGAAAAGGACGCGATGGCGAAACTCAATCGCGCGGCGGGCACCGGAAACCTACAGCAACAGTTGCTCTCGAAGCTCAGCACCAACAAGGAGATGCGCGCTAAGGCCGTCAAGCAAGCCCCGTCGGGCTTCATCCTCTTCATCCAGAACAACTGGGGGCAGCCCGGTAAGATTCTGCCTTTCTTCGCGATTGCCGGAATGAACCCGGCCGGCTATCTGGACGCTCTCAACCGGCCGGAGCGCGCCGCGCTGGAAAAGGCGACCGAGAAGAAGGTCGAGTACAAAGAAAAGTATCGGGAGAAGGGCATCCCGGTGGATCACCACGATCCTTCCTATCACACCATGAACAGGGATGCGAAGTCGCCGCGCGCGGACGGCAAGCCTGTCGGCAAGCTCAAGCCGCTCGACCCGAACCACGCCTGGGTCGTGAGCATCGTCAAATCGAGTCTGCTCGACGCCAAGCGCATCGAAGCCGACATAGCGCAGGCCAGCGCCACGCAGGCCAGCGCCGACGCAAGCCCCGACGCTCAGGCGGAAGACCCGGGCTTGAAAGTTCTGGATAAACAGGGTCTGGAAAAACTCACCCCCGAATGGCAGGAGTTGTTCGAGAAGGCTATGAACTACTGGGAGCCTCGCGGCGGTTTTCGATGAGCTTCGACGCTGCATACGAAACAATGCAGTGGGGCGGCACACACACGCCCGCCGCGTTGTCGTCGCCGCGACGCACCCCCGCGTCGTCCGGCGTTCCTCCTCCCGCGCCCCACACCATCCAGCGAAAGTCGAACTGCGCGTGCGGCGGCGGCTGTCCGCGCTGCGCGGCGGAGCAAGAGGCCGCCGTTCAGCCGAAACTCAACATCAGCACGCCGGGCGACCATTTCGAACAGGAGGCCGACCGCGTCGCCGAACACGTCATGCGCATGCCCTCCGGCGAACACCCAGCGCGCGCCGCCGCACACCTGTCGGCAGCGCCCGGCTCGCCGCTGCAACGCAAGAAGTGCGGCAGTTGCGCGAGCAGCAGCGGCGGCTACGCAGCGCGCGCTTCATCGCCGGAAGAGGAGACGGAGCATGTGCAGGCCAGGGAAGTACCCGGCCACGCGCCGCAGGCGAGCGCCAACCTGCACGCGCAGATCGAAGGCTTGCGCGCCGCAGGCGGCGAGCCGCTCGGCGCAGGCGCGCGCGACTTTTTCGAGCCGCGCTTCGGCTACGACTTCGGCGCAGTGCGCGTGCACAGGGGCGCGGGCGCGGCGGAGTCTGCGCGCGAGTTGGGCGCACTCGCCTACACCATCGGGCGCGACATCGTGTTCGGCGAAGGGCAGTACGCTCCGGAGACTGCCGCCGGGCGAAAACTGCTCTCACACGAACTGGCGCACGTCGTACAGCAAAGCAACGGGCGTGCTCCGCAAACGATTCAACGCGCGCCCGCCGCTGCCGACGCCAAAGCGGCGCGCCCCGCCGGTTGCGACCGGATGGCCGAAGATAAAGTCAAACAGGACATCAAAGAGAACACAAACAAAGGCGATGTCCGCCCGCTCTACATCAGCCTCAAGACCATGCGCGTCTGCTTTCCGGTCTTCACCGAAGCAGATTTTTTAAGCCTCGTCGCCGACAACACGATGTTCTACCCGGCGTTGCTCAAACAAATCTGGGCGGACAGCCGGAAACCGTTCGCGGGCTACGTGGCGAGCGGCTACGACCCTTCGGATCGCTTTACTCCCGAGACGATGCGCGAACGCTACGGCTACACCGTGACGGAAGGGCATCTCAACGAAGCCGAACAAAATCGCATGGCGCCCGAAAAGATGCACGAACTCTATTCAGAGGCCGACATACTGGTCTTCTCCGGCCACCAGTTCGCACAATACCGCGCGCCCGGCGTCTGGACTGACGACGACCTGAGGGGCGTAGATATTCGCAAGATGAACGCGCCGCTGAAGAAGGTGAAACTCGTCATCAGCACGAGTTGCGCCACGATCTGTAAAGAAGCGGGCGAGACCTTCAAGACGCTTTTCCCCAACGCCACGATGCTCGGCTTCAAGAAATCCGCGCCGATGGACGGGAGCGTCATGGCGAAAGCGTTCGCCAGGAAGTTGCCGAAGGACTTGATGTTTGAAGCGGGGATGGGCGGAGTCGAACAGGCCAAAGGCGCGTGGAAGTCTGTCGCGCAGGAGAAGTTCAAGGAAGGCCACACGCAGCCCGGCTGGCTCGATCTCAAGTCCGACGCGATGGAGTACTGGGACGACCGGAAGTGGGTCGGCCAGAAGTGGTCGGACGAAGCCAACAAGTGCTACGTCAAGGGCAGAATTTACGCGGGCTTCCCCAGCCCGCGAACCGGAGAAGAGGATTTAGAGGCGGGGACTTACCAGCGCGAAGCACTCGTCGTGGGCTTCATCGGCAACGACTACACGCAGTTTCGCAGGACAGGCGTGTGGTTGCTTTCCGGCAGTCTGGATTTCGACTTGAGCCGCCACATGCCGATGGAAAAAGTTAAGCTGATTCTCGCGACGCGCTCATCCCTGCTCTGCAAAGAGGCGGCCGAACAACTCAAACCACTCTTCCCGAACGCGACGGTGCTCGGCTACAGGCAAACCGCCCCCGCCGACGGCCAGAAGATCGGGAGCGATTTCGCCAACCTGTTCGCTGATTATTCGAGCCTGCAAACGTCCAAAGGACTCAGCGACGCGCGCGCGATGTGGAAAACGCATGTCGCCGGACGCAAGATCGAGCAAAGCCAACCCGGCTGGCTCAATCTGGCAACCGGCGCGATGGAATTTTGGGACGGCACCAACTGGAAAGGCACCAACGCCACCGACCCCGCCAACGAATGCAAAAAGAAAGACGGCCGCCCCGCCACCCCCACGCCCTGACGCCAAATTTCTCCCCCAATCAGAACAACCTCCCTCCCCCGCAAATCATACTCTTTAATTTGAACAAGCCGCCTCTCAAGTGGCGCCGTACTTGCCGAGATTTGAAAGCTTCATAATTTCTACATAGAAATAAAGGTACTCCTGAGCAGCCGCCTCACGCTTCTCATTGCAAATAAGAGAGCCGCCGAAGAAGTCTCCGGCGGCCCTCTTATTCATCGAAGCAGAATCCGCATCTTAATTGCGCAGCCCGCTACTTAATTGTTTTCCTGCACACAGGGTCTTCCGCAAGTCACTGGCCGCCGCTGGAGAGTTTGCCGACGAGGGTGAAGAGGGGCATGTACATGGCGATGACGATGCCGCCGATGGTGACGCCGAGGAAGCCGATCATGGCGGGTTCGATCAAGGTGAGCATGTTGGCGATGGCTGTGTCCACTTCCTGTTCGTAGAAGTCGGCGATCTTGCCGAGCATCGAGTCGAGCGCGCCGGTCTGTTCGCCGATGCCGACCATCTGCGCCACCATGTTGGGGAACACGTCGGTCGCTTTTAAAGGCTCGACGAAACTCTCGCCGCGTTCGACGCCGGTGCGGATGCCGCGAATCGCTTCTTCGATGATGACGTTGCCAGCGGTGCGCGCC
>DASQDV010000181.1:0-5037 GCA_035633995.1 Pyrinomonadaceae bacterium
CACGGAATCCATCGAGTTTGCCGAACTGCACGCGGGCGTCGTCTCGCCGCACAAGGGGCAGTTGAACCCGTATTATCTGGGTTACAAGATTCTCGAAGACATCGAGCGGCGCTGGGACAACCCGACGCCGGAGGAGCGCGAACGTTTCGGGCGCACGGGCGGCGAGGGGCGCGAGAAGATTTTCGAAGTGCGCGAACTCGACAACGATGTCTCTTTCCTGCGCAACTACCTCACCGAAGAGTTGTGCGAGGAGTTAGACCTGTTCGTCTACGAGCTGGTGGACGAGGAGGAGTGGACGGTGACGGAGAAGCGCTGGGAGCGCGTGCGCGATCAACTCGTCTCGAACATGACCAACTTCGGCTACCCCTACATCGTCGTCAAAGACGGCGACTACAACCGCAACCGCGAACTCTACCTCAAGCATCAATTCGAGGGCGCGGAACTCGATTCCAACTACGCGCGCAAAGTCCTCGAATACGTACATCGCCTCTGGGGTCGCCCCGTCCACCTCGAAACCAGGACGGACGGCGAGCCCCTCGTCATGCACTACAACGGCGAAGACCACGAAGAAGACTGAAATATTAGTTTTCGCAAAACGCGGAAAGTGCCGGTCGCAACTCGCAACTCGCAACCGGCGCTTGCCGGCGGCGCGTTGTCTTGCGCCGCAAAGCGCACGGTTTGCCGGGGCGCGCGCGTGCGGCACAGCGATTGTTTAAGTACGGTTGCGAGCGCAGGGAGGGTAAATCACCGAATCGTTGAAGGAGAGTCGAGATGAGCCGCAACATCTGTCAGAACTGCTGGGGGGAGAACGACGCGGGCGCAGGACGAGAAGAGGGTGCTAACTGTCGCCACTGCGGGCAGCCTTTGCTCCCGGCGCAAGCTGAAGCGACGATTGATGCGCCGGATGAGGACGGCAGACGTTCGCGCTGGGTGCTCGTCGGCGTCATCTTCGCGCTGGCGCTGGGCAGCGTGCTGTATCGCCTGCTGGTCTGGAGCCGTCTGGAACAGACCTCCGCGCTCTTCATCGGCCTGCCCGCCGTGCTGGCGGTGGCGGTCGCGCTCATGCCGCGCGCGAAAAGTTCGACCGGGATGATCATGAAGGTGATGACGCTCGCGCTGTTGATGTCCGGCATCCTGCTCGGCGAGGGCTTCATCTGCATCCTGATGGCCGCGCCGCTCTTCTATCTCGTCGGGTACATCATCGGTCTGGTCATGGACAAATCTAAAAGCAACGAAGCGGAGAATCAGAACCGGCGCAACTACGGCCTGTTGGTGTTGCCGCTCGTCGCGCTTTTCAGTCTTGAAGGAGTGCATCGTGACCTCTCGTTTCCGCGCGCCGAGGTGGTCAACGTCTCGCGCACGGTGGCCGCCGATGCTGCGAGCGTCGAACGCGCGCTCGGCGACGAACCGCGTTTCGAGAAAACTTTACCGTTCTACCTGCGGCTCGGTTTCCCGAAGCCGGTGGCCGCCGCCGGTCATGGCCTGCGTGTCGGCGACCGGCGCACGATACGTTTCGCGGGAGGCGAGGGCAAGCCGGGCGAGTTGGTTTTAGAAGTCGCCGAAGCGCAAGCGGGGCGCGTGCTGTTCCGCGCGCTGTCGGACACGAGCCACATCAGCCACTGGCTCGACTGGAAAGAGGCCGAAGTGATCTGGACGCCGCGCGGCGACGGGCGAACAGACGTGCGCTGGACGCTCCGCTATGATCGCCGCCTCGACCCCGCGTGGTACTTCGCGCCCTGGGAACGCTACGCCGTGCGCCTCGCCGGTGGTTATCTCATCGAAACGCTCGCCACGCCGGACGCGCAGACGGTTGAACAGCGCGCGTCGAGAAATGAAGGTTCGCAACGGCGATAGTTATGAACCTGCGCGGCAATGCGAACGATGAATTTGCCCCTCCGTCACAAACATGAATCTCCACGCTGATGCGAGTTTGATCCGCGCGCTCGGTTTACTCGTGCCGCTCTGCGTGGCGTCGGCGTTGTGGGCGTGGCGCAAGCCCGCGCGGCGTCCCGCCGCAGCGGCGCTGTTGGCCTGTGTGTGGAATCTGCCCGCGTTGCTCGTCGTGCAGTTGTTGGCCGTGCGCTTCGGGTGGTGGCATTTCGAGGCGCGCGGCGGGCTGCTCTTGGGAATGCCGGTCGATCTCTATCTGGGGTGGGTCTTGCTCTGGGGAGCAATTCCCCTGCTGGCTTTCCCGCGCGTGCCGTTCGGTTTGATGGCGGCCATCATGCTGGGAGTTGATCTCTGTCTGATGCCCGCGTGTCGTCCGGTGGTCGAACTCGGCGAGCGTTGGCTCGTCGGCGAGGGAGTGGCGCTGGCGCTGTGCCTCGTGCCGTCGCAACTTTTGGCGCGTTGGACTCTGCGTGGACGGCATCTCGCGCGGCGTGCGACGCTACAGATGCTCGCGTTCGGCGGCCTCATGTTCGGTCTCCTGCCCGCAGTGATCATCGAACAGACGGGCGGCGGTTGGTCTCAATTCCTGGAGCGCCCCGCGTGGCTGAACGGTCTGGCGTTGCAGTTGCTCGCGCTCCCCGCCGTCGTCGGTCTGAGCGCGTTACAGGAATTTGTCACGCGCGGGCGCGGGACGCCGCTGCCTTACGACCCGCCGCAAAGACTCGTCACGAGCGGCGTCTATTCTTACGTCGCCAATCCGATGCAACTGGCGACATGTCTGCTGCTCGCAGGCTGGGGCGTGTTTTTGGGGAGCGTCTGGGTGGCGTGTGCGGGCGTGATGTGCGTGGTGTATGGTGCGGGAATCGCCGCGTGGGACGAGGGCGGCGACTTGAAAACGCGTTTCGGCGCAGACTGGCTCGAATACCGGCGCGCCGTGCCGCTCTGGTGGCCGCGCTGGCGTCCCTTTCGCAACGCAGGCGCGCGCCTCTATGTCGCCGAGTCGTGCGGCATGTGCGCGGAGGTCGCGCGCTGGCTCAAGGCGCGCAGACCCGTCGCGCTTGAGATCGTCGCCGCCGAAGATCACCCCGCGAGAGACTTGCGGCGGATGACTTACGAGACGGGCGACGGGCACACAACGACGAGCGCGGAAGGCGTTGCGGCGTTCGCGCGTGCGCTCGAACATCTCAACTTCGGTTGGGCGTTCGCCGCTTGCGCGATACGCCTGCCGCTCGTGTGCGAGTTCGTCCAATTGCTGGTGGACGCAGCCGGGGGCGGCCCGCGCTTGATCCGTCGTCGCCGCGCGGGCGTTACCTGTTCAGTCGCCAGATCGAGAGATTGAGGAAGCCCGCGAAAGTGACCCAGAGCAGGTAAGGCCAGATGAGCCACGCGGCGGCTTGCGAGACGCGCCAGAAGGAGAGCATCGTCGCGAAGATGGCCGCCCACAGGAAGAAGATTTCGACGAGCGCGAGGTCGGGACGCCGCCAGCCGAAGAAGATGATTGACCAGAGCGCGTTGAGGATGAGTTGGACGACAAAGAGCGTGTGGGGGAGAGCCGCCCCGGCGAAACCACGCTCGCGCCAGACGAGCCAGACGGCAACGGCCATCGAGAGGTAGAGCAGCGTCCAGACCGGGCCGAACAGCCAGTTCGGCGGGTTCCACGCGGGCTTCTGGAGCGAGGCGTACCAGCCGGGGATTGCCGGAGTGGTGTAGAGTGAGGCGATGCCTGCGGCGGCGAAGCAGGCGGCGAGGGCGCACGCTAAAGCGATCCACTGCGGCGCACCCTGCGGCAAATATGTTTGTATGCTCATTTGTTTGCGGTCTTAACAGTCGCGCGGAGTGTTTGCGCTGGTGTGAGCCGCGTCTAACTTTTTTGTGCGGAAATTTGAAGCCGGTAGAGGGAGCAGGATGAGCCGCCGCAGCCGCAGCACATTCGTCAAAGAGAGCGTCATCCGCGCCACGCCGGAGCGCCTCTTCGCCTTTCACGAACTCGCCGACGCGCTCGCGCGACTGACGCCGCCGTGGGAATCTTCGCGCGTCATACAGGCGGCGCGAATTTCCGAAGTCGGCTCGGAAGCGATCATCGAGACGCGCATTCTCGGCCTCGTGCCCGCGCGCTGGGTCGCGCGCCACACCGCCTACGATCCGCCGCGCATGTTTGAAGACGTGCAGGTCGCGGGGCCTTTCCGCTTCTGGCGTCACCGCCATTTGATCGAGCCGCACGCGGACGGCGCGATTTTGCGTGACGAGATCGAATACGAACCGCCGCTCGGACTTTTGGGCAGACTCGCCGAACCCTTCCTCATCACACCGCGCCTGCAAAAACTCTTCGACTATCGCCACGCCGCGACGCGCGAGTGGTGCGAGAGCACGACGTTGAAGGATGCTGAAGATAAGAGGACGGATTAGAGATGTTGCCAGAGATATTTGATCAAAGAATAAATAATCATGCCGACGAGTACATATAAAGCCGATTGTCCGACCCACTTTGCGAAGCTGACTTTTCCGTAATTCTCCGTCGCCGGGAAAGTGATAAGCTGCATCACCCACACTCCCAAGCCTAGTCGAACGGCTGGTGGCACCCGCCCATCAAGCAAGAAATTGATGAGGAGGAAGGCAAGCATACCCGCAACGGCATGGAGGGAAGTAGTCAGAACCTTTTTATCTCTTCCGCTGACCATTGAGGATGTTCCCCGCATTTACGACTCCATCCGCAGAGCTTTGCCCACCGAAAGGTCGCGGCGGACGCGCCAGACTTTCGAGTCGAGGTAGTAGTGTATGAAGGCGTAGCCCCAGAAGAAGGCAGCGACGAGTTGCGTGAGTTGCGCTCGCTGGCCGCTCGTGTAGGAAACGTACTGGCGCGGCAGTTGATACCAGAGGCCGAAGAGGACGCCGAAGGCCACGTAATAGGCGAGGCGACGGCTGATGAGTTCCGCCGCGCCGTGACGCGTGCGCGCTTCGTCGCCGCCCGCAGCGTACTTCCGGTTGTGAAACCAGATGAGGCGATGATATTGCAGGTTGTGGTAGATGGTGAGTATGGCGACGATGGCGATGGGCTTGTGCGGCATCGGCGTCAGGAGCACCGCCCAGTGCATCGGCACGCAGGCGGCGAGCAGCAGGTACTTCGGCACGTCGAGCGGTTGTCTTTGC
>DASQDV010000182.1:0-3384 GCA_035633995.1 Pyrinomonadaceae bacterium
CGCCTCGAAGGACTCTTCATCACGCGCGGCGAGGCGTTTCCGGCCGGACGACCCTTGATCGCGCGCGCCGCGCTCAACCGGCTCGAAATAATTGAAAGTACGCTTGACCCCGAAGGCTTCGTGGATTTTCACGGCGACCGCGCGCCCGTCCTGCCCTCGCTCAACTTGCGCGAGCCTTACGGCTTCGCCTCCGCCGCCGACGAGACGGCGTTTGATCAAACTCCGGAAATCATCATCTCGCAAAGCATCACGGGGGCGCTCCTGATAGATTCCGGTTACCAGCTTTCGCTGAACGCCTCGATCATAGACGCCGGGCAGGGAGTCAATGACGCGGCGGCGAAGTATGCGCTCGCGGGCGCGACCGATCCGTTGAACGGCTGGGGGCCGCCCGTGCAGGTGACGGGCACGACGCTGTTCGGACGCACGCGCGTCGAGCGCGCCAGCGGCGTGGGCGGCATCTGGGTGCACGCGCTCGAAGTGCATGACAACCAGCGGGGCTGCATTAAGTACAGCTACTTTTCCGGCGAGGCGGAAGATCGTCTGCCGCAGAATCACGCCTGCGTGCGCGGGAAGACGGCCACGCCCGGCGCGGCGGCGAGCCTGCGTTTCACGAGCGAGATTTTCGGCGAGCCTGCCTACGGGCAACTCGCGCACACCGCAGATTTTCGCATCCGCGAGCGCGGGCCGAACGACGATCAGATGGGCGCGTTCGGCTTCCTTCTGGAAGCGCACAAATGGCGCAACCTACAGATTCGATACCGCGAGTTTATGCCGGTCGGCGTCAGGCCGCTGCTGATACCTGTCACTTGAGGAGAACGTGATGAGAGGCGATTTTTCCAGATGGCGTCGTGAGCGCCAGCAAAATTTCAACGGCGTGTTGCACCAGCAGGGTCGAGTTCTGCTCGACGGCGACTGGAACGCGCAGACCACGATCACGAACGACTGGCAGGACATCGCAGGCCGCGACATCATCGGCGCGGGCGTGGCGGCTGTCCCGGCAGACGAGCCTGACGGGTTTCGCATTGACGCCGCTGCAATCGTGAACGTCCCCGGCGGCGAACAGGTGCAACTGACGGTCGCGCCCGGCAGGGCGTGGGTTGACGGGCTGCTCGTCTACCTTCACGGCACGCCGCCCGTCCTGCGCATCGCCACTTATCTCGAACCGCCCGTTCAGAACCCTGCGGCGGAGGAAGGCACGATCAACGCGGGCACACGCGACGCCGTCGTGCTCGAAGTCTGGCGCGAAGAGATCAACGGCTTCCAGTTGCCCGACGTTCTGCTCGAACCCGCGCTCGGCGGCCCCGACACGACCGAGCGCGTCCACACCGCCGCCGCCCTGCGCCTGATGCGACTCACGGACGGGCAGACCTGCGAAAACATCATCGGCGAACTCAAAGACGACTTCGCAAACAAGGGGCGTTTGACCGCGTCGCTCGTCGAACCCGTCATCGTCGCGGGCGACTGTCCGGTCGCCGAAGGCGGCGGCTACACGGGCTTCGAGCACAACCTCTACCGCATCGAGATCGCACAGACCGACAGCGGCGCCGTGCCCATGTTCAAGTGGTCGCAGTTCGGCGGCGGCCTCGTCGGGCGCGGCCTCTTCGACGCCGCCACCAAGCGCCTCAAGCTCACGGCCAACGCTCAGGCCATCGTCAACTCCGGCCTACAGGAGTTCTACCTCGAAGCGCTCGAATATGATCCGGCTCTGGCCGCCGCGCCCGGACTCGGCCACTGGCGCGTCACCTACGGCGCGGAAGTCACGCTCGGCGGCGACGGCCAGATCGTGCTGCCCGCCGCCGGACTGCTCGGCGCGATTCCGTCTTCAACCGCCTCGGTCTTCTTCCGCCTCTGGAACGGCATCGAACAGATCGCGGACTTCACCGCCGCCGCGCCCGCCAATTCTTTGCAGGACGGCATACTCCTACAGTTCGACGCGCCCGCCACAGGCAACTACGTCGCCGGTGATTACTGGACATTCGACGTGCGCGCGGGCGACCTCCCGAACGACGAGATTTTGATAGACGACGAGCCGCCCGAAGGCATCGAGTATCATCGCGCGCCGCTCGCCGTGCTCAACTGGCAGGCTTCCTCCGGCCAACTCGCGCCCGGACAGATCGAGGATTGCCGCCACATCTTTCGCCCGCTGACGCGGCTCGCCGCCTGCTGCACTTTCCGCGTCGGCGACGGCGTCCACAGTCACGGCGACTTCCTGACGATTCAGGAGGCCATAGATAAATTGCCCGCAGCGGGCGGCGAGGTCTGCGTGCTGCCCGGCCTCTACACGGAGAACGTTCGCGTAGAGCGCAGGGGTCACGTGACGATCAAGGGCTGCGGCGTGCGCAGCCGGATTGTCGCCGCCGAGCCGAAGGAGGGCGACGCGCTGCCCGCGATTCATATACTCGATTCGGAACACATACGCATCGAGTCGCTGGCGATTGACGCCGCCGAAAAAGGCGTCGGCGTGTTGCTCGAAGGGCCGACGCCGGACGAACTCTGGAGTAGCCCGGGCAAGCGCCTGCCGCTCAGCGAAATCACGCTCAAAGGTTTGCACCTTTCCGCCGCCACGCGCTCGGCCGTCGAAGCGCACGTCGGGCAGTTCGTCACCATCCGCGACTGCCGCGTGGAGATGCGCGACGTGCCGACCGACTGGCCGGCCATCTTCTTCGTCGGCGAAGACTCGCTCATCGAAGACAACGAAATTCGCGTCATCCCGGCAAGAGTGGATGCAGCCGGAACGCTCGCGGCGGCGGGCGGCGCAGGCATCCCCGGAATGGTCTTCGACGCCGAGGCCGGGCGCGGCGGCTTGCAGTTGGGCGCGACCTGCGACCGTGTGCGCGTCATAGACAATCTCATCGAGGGCGGCATCGGAAACGGCATCACGCTCGGCAGCCTCCAACGCATCGACAGCGACGGAACGGTCATCGTTGACTACGTCCCCGCGCCGTCGAGCGGAACGGACAACCCGTGCAGCCCTTGCGGCCCCGGCGATACGTCCGTCCCGCCGCCATCCGAGATTGACGACAAAACGACTATCATCGCGGGCGGCGCGCTCTACGACATACTCATCGAGCACAATCGCATCCGCCGCATGGGACTGAACGGCATCAGTTCGGTCGCCTTCTTCAATCTGGCGGTGATGAACGAACTCATCACCGTCGAACGCCTGAACATCTTCTCGAACGAAATTCGCCAATGCCTGCTGCGCCCGGTCGCCGAAATCTCTCCGGCCATGCTCAACCACATCGGCTATGGCGGCATCGCGCTCGCCGACGTGGAATATCTCGTCATCCGCGACAACTTCATCGAAGACAACTCGCCCAACCCGCGCTCGCCCGTCTGCGGCATCTTCGTCCTGCACGCCGAGGGCGTGGAGATTTCACGCAA
>DASQDV010000183.1:0-4239 GCA_035633995.1 Pyrinomonadaceae bacterium
CCAGACGCGCGCGAGTTGATCCTTATTGATGCCGGGCGCGGTGACGTGTGCGCCGAGGCGATAGATCGCCAGCAACCCGAGCGTGAAGCCGATGCGGCGGCGCAGGTCGGGCACCTGAAACATGTTGCGGAGGGCGGCGAAAAACTTTTCCATAAGAGTGCTTCTTTCGAAACTCGGCTGCGAGCCTTTGGCTGTGAGCCCTTAGCTTAAAACAGAAACGCGGCGACGACCAACCTGCGATCTAACCCGTCACGGTGAAGACTTTCAATTTACGACCCGGTCGCTTTCCCCGACAACGTTAAAGACGCAGAGAGTGTTGACGCCAAAAAATTCTGGCACACACGCACCCCCTGCGTCTCTACAGGCGTTTCGTCCATTTGCTCGTTGGCGGCAAAAAAGGAGTTCCGCTGCCGCTGCGAGACCAATTACTGCTGCGGCTGCGCGTCGCCCGGATTTTTCTCGATCACAGTGACCGCGCCGCCCGCCCCTTCGATCTTCTCGCGTGCACTTTTGGTGAAACGGTGCGCCGAAACTTTCAGGGCTTTCGAGATGTCGCCCGTGCCGAGCACCACCACGTCGCGCTTGCCTTTGGCGATCACGCCGCGCTCGTGCATCAACTCCGGCGTCACTTCCTCGTTCGCCTCGAAGCTGCGTTCGAGCGACGCGAGGCTGACCTCGATCCACTGCTTCTTGAAAATGTTGGTGAAGCCGCGCTTGGGCAGACGGCGCTGCAAAGGCATCTGGCCGCCTTCAAAACCGATCTTGGCCGAATAGCCCGAACGCGATTTCTGTCCCTTGTTGCCGCGCCCCGCCGTCTTGCCGAGACCCGAACCGGGGCCGCGCCCGAGACGCTTCTTCTTGTGCGTCGAGCCGGACGGGGCGTGTAGATTATTAAGACCAATAGCCATTATGAATACCTCGTCAATCGTGAATCGTGAATAAACGAAAGCGTTCTTCTTGCTGTTTACGATTCACGATTTACTAATCTTCCTACTCGATAATTCGCAACAGGTGCGGCACTTTCTGGACGACGCCGCGCATCGAAGCATTGTCAGGCCGCTCGACGATCTGGTTCAACTTCGTCAGGCCGAGGCTTCTGACGATCTCTTTCTGCGTCTTCGGGAAGGCGATGAAGCTACGGTAATACTGAATGCGGATCGTGCCGCCGCCGCTCGCCTGCTCTTGATTCTGCTCTGCCATAAATCCTCTCAAGGGTTTCCAGTTTCAGGTATCAAGTTTCAGGACTGAGAATTTTCGTTCTTTAATTTGAGACCTGAGACCCGAGACCTGAAACTTATAATTCTTCCACCTGCTTGCCGCGCAGGCGCGCCAGTTCTATCGGGTCTTTCATGTTCAGCAGGCCGTCGAAGGTCGCGCGCACGACGTTGTGCGGGTTGGTCGAGCCGAGCACCTTGGTGCGCACGTCATGGACGCCCACCGCCTGCATGATGGCGCGCACCGCGCCGCCCGCAATGACGCCCGTGCCTTCCGACGCCGGTTTCATCATCACGCGCCCCGCGCCGTACTTGCCGATCAGTTGATGCGGCAAAGTGTTGTTGATGAGCGGCACGCGGATCAAATTCTTCTTCGCCGACTCGATGGCCTTCTTGATGGCGAGCGGCACTTCGCGCGCCTTGCCGCTGCCGAAGCCGACGTGCCCCGATTCGTCGCCGATCACGACGAGCGCGGCGAAACTCAAGTTCTTGCCGCCCTTGACCACCTTGGTCACGCGGTTGATCGAGATCACCTGATCTTTGAGATCAAGCCCCTGCGCTGAAATTCTCTGTCTCGGTTGTCGCATTACTGCTCCTGTCCTGCTGCTGAGGTCGCGGCCTGCTGCTGCTCTTCTTGCGCTGCCGCCTCATCCTTGTTTAACCCGGCCTCGCGCGCGGCGTCGGCCAGAGCTTTGACGCGCCCGTGATAGCGATAACCGCCGCGATCAAAAACGACCTGCTCGATGCCGTTCCGGAGTGCCCGCTCGGCAATCGCCCGCCCGACGCGCACGGCGGCGTCTATGTTTCCGCCCGTCGCGCCGCGCAAATCCTTCTCCGTCGTCGAAGCGGCGGCGATGGTGCGCCCCTCGACGTCGTCGATGATCTGCGCGTAGATGTGGTTCAGGCTGCGGTAGATCGTCAGGCGCGGGCGCTCGGCGCTGCCCGACACCTTGCGGCGGATGCGCTTGTGCACCGCCCTGCGAACTTCTGCTCTGTCTTTCTGTGCCATTGTAAACTCCAACGATGAACTATGAACGCTGAACGATGAAGGAAAGATATTGCTTTGACTTCATCGCTCATCGTTCCTACTTCATACTTATTTTCCTGTTTTGCCCGGACGCAGTTTCAACGCCACGTCGGCATAGCGCACGCCTTTGCCTTTGTAGGGGTCGGGCTTGCGCAAAGAATGCATCTCGGCGGCGACCTGCCCGAGTTTCTGCTTGTCTATGCCGGAGAGCGTCAGCGTCAATTGGTACTGCTGAATCGAAGACTTCGCCGGGACGCGCTCGCCTTTGACTTCGATGCCTTCGGGCAGCGGAAACTCGATGGGGTGCGAATAGCCGAGCGAGAAAACGACCTTCTTCGCCTGCACGTCGGCCTTGTAGCCGACGCCGACCACGTCCATCTGCTTCGTAAAGCCTTCGGTCACGCCGACGATGGCGTTGTTCGCCAGAGCGCGCGCCAGCCCGTGCTGCGCCGCCAGTTCGTCCGTCTCGCGGATGGCCTGCAACTGGTCGCCCTCCAACTGAAACGTGATGCCTTCGGGCACGGGCGTCTTCAAAGTGCCCTTCGGCCCTTTAACCGTCAACTCGCGCTCGGTGATCGTCACGGTCACGCCCGCAGGCACGGTGATAACTTTCTTTCCAATACGAGACATAGTTTTAACCTTCGGTTAAAAGAATTCAGGAGTCAGAATTCAGGAATCAGAAGAACAGCGTTCGCCGCTTTTATTCTGAATCCCGAATCCCGAATTCTGTATTCCTAGTAAATCTGTGCCAGAACTTCGCCGCCGACGTTTTCGCGCCGGGCGCGCTTGCCGCTCATCAGGCCGCGCGAAGTCGAGACGATGTTGACGCCGTAGCCACCCAGGACTTTCGGAATTTCGCCCGAACCCATGTAGACGCGCCTGCCGGGACGCGACACGCGTGAGAGGTGCGAGATGGACGAAGTGCCGCGCGCGTCGTAGCGCAGGAAGATGCGGATCGTGCGCTTGATGCCTTCGCCCTTGACGACGAAGTTGTTGATGTAGCCCTCTTCCTTGAGGATGCGGGCGATCTCCAGTTTCAATTTCGACGCCGGGATGTCCACGCGTGAGTGCTTCGCTGAAATCGCGTTGCGCATCCGCGCCAGCATGTCGGCAATAGGATCAGTCATTACTCTACAACTCCAGTTTACGCCGTCAGGTTTCAACCACTCTTCACGCGAGCGGCTGACTGCTGACGGTCAATTTCTAATAATTACCAGCTTGATTTGACGACGCCGGGAATCTGCCCTTGCAGCGCCAGTTCGCGGAAGCAGATGCGACAGAGTTGGAACTTGCGCAAGTAGCCTCGCGGTCTGCCGCAACGCTTGCAGCGCGTGTAAGCGCGCGAGGAAAATTTCGGTGTCCGGTTCGCCTTCGCGATTAGAGATTTCTTAGCCATACAACCTCAGATGTCGGATGCTGGATGTCAGATGTTAGTAAGAAGTCAGAGACTGACATCCAGCATCCGGCATCCAGCATCTGCCTTATTGTCTGAACGGCATGCCGAGCGCCTTGAGGAGCGCGCGGGCTTGCTCGTCGTTGCGCGCGGTGGTGACAATCGAGATGTTCATGCCGCGCGTTTTGTCCACTTTGTTGAAATCAATTTCGGGGAAGATCAATTGGTCGCGGATGCCGAGCGTGTAGTTGCCGCGCCCGTCGAAGGCTTTCGGCGAGACGCCGCGAAAATCGCGCACGCGCGGCAGGGCGACCGAGACGAAGCGGTCTAAAAACTCGTACATGCGGTCGCCGCGCAGCGTGACCATCGAGCCGATGGGCATGCCCTCGCGCAGTTTGAAGGACGCGATGGATTTTTTGGCCTTCGTCGTGACGGGCTTCTGCCCCGCGATGGAGGAGAGTTCGTCCGCCGCCGTGTCGATGATCTTGGAGTTGCCGATGGCCTCTCCGAGTCCCATGTTGATGACGATCTTTTCGAGTCGCGGCGTCGCCATCGGGTTCGTGATGTTGAACTCCTTGGCGAGCGCGGGCGCGATCTCTTTCTGG
>DASQDV010000184.1:0-9743 GCA_035633995.1 Pyrinomonadaceae bacterium
GACCCGAACGTCGGCGTCGTCCCCGTGCCCGACGAGAGACTCGCGCCGCTCGCACAGATCGTCAAAACGAGCACGATCATCCCGGCGACCGTCGAGTTCGTTGACATCGCCGGACTCGTGCGCGGCGCGTCGAAAGGCGAAGGACTCGGCAACCAGTTTCTCGCCAATATCCGCGAGACGGACGCCGTGATCCAAGTCGTGCGCTGCTTCGAGGACGAGAACATCGTCCACGTCGAAGGCTCGGTCAACCCCGAACGCGACATCGAAACCATCCAGATCGAACTCGCGCTCGCAGACCTCGCCTCCGTCGAACGCCGACGCGAGCGCGCGCAGAAGACCGCCAAGAGCGGCGACAAGACCGCGCTCGCCGAAATCGCACTGATAGACAAACTCCTCCCCGTGCTCTCCGAAGGCCAGCCCGCGCGCCTCGTCCAGATGACGGAGGAAGAACGCGCCACCGCACGCACGCTCTTTCTCCTCACGATGAAGCCGACCATCTATGCGGCCAACGTGGACGAGGCCACGCTCGCCGCGCCCGAAGATAACGCCCACGTTAAAGCCGTGCGCGCACTCGCTCAGAGCGAAGCGGCGGAGTCGGTCGTCATCTGCGCGCAGATCGAGGCGGAACTCGTCGAACTCTCGCCCGAAGATCGCGCGGGCTATTTACAGTCGCTCGGCGTGGAAGGCAGCGGCGTTGACGACCTGATCAAGAGCGCCTACCGTCTGCTCGGCCTCATGTCGTTTCTGACGGCGGGCGAAAAAGAGGTGCGCGCGTGGACGATCCCGCGCGGCACGCGCGCCCCGCAAGCCGCCGGTACGATTCACTCCGACATCGAACGCGGCTTCATCCGCGCCGAGATCGTCAGCTACGACGATCTGACGCGCGCAGGCTCCTACGCCGCCGCACGCGAACAGGGCTTGCTCCGCCTCGAAGGCAAAGAGTACGTCATGCAGGAAGGCGACATAGTGAATTTTCGCTTCAACGTTTAGAGATGGAGCAAGCGCACATTCATAAGCCTTCGAAGGAAGAGATTCAGGCCGCCGAGGGTAAGATCGTGCGGGACGTGATCGCGCCGCAACTCCGCGTGCTGTTCTGCGGCATCAACCCCGGACTCTACACGGCTGCCGTCGGCCACCACTTCGCGCGCCCCGGCAATCGCTTCTGGCCTGCGCTTCATGCCTCCGGCTTCACAGACAGGCTGCTCTCGCCCTTTGAGGAACGCGAACTCCTCGCACGCGGCTACGGCATCACGAACGTGGTCAGGCGCGCGACCGCGACCGCCGAAGAGTTGTCCGCCGAAGAATACGTCGAAGGCGGGCGCAGGCTGGCGACCAAAGTGCGCCGTTACCGTCCCCTGTTTCTCGCCGTGCTCGGCGTCGGCGCTTACCGCACGGCGTTCGCCCAACCTAAAGCCAAACTCGGACTCCAGCCCGAATCAATCGGCGAAACGTCCGTCTGGGTGCTCCCGAATCCGAGCGGCCTGAACGCGCACTATCAACCGAAGGACCTGGCGCGCATGTTCGGCGAGTTGCGCCGCGCCGTAGAAGCGGCAGCCGAGCAGACACGCGACCGTTGAAGCCATTGAGGTTGAAACCGCCGACGTTGAAGCCGCCGAACGCAAGGCTCGCTTCGACGCGTCAATGCTCGCGCGTGCGAATTAACTTTTACAGCGGCCTGAAACTAGCTTTTGGCGCGCGGCTCTTTGTAGACGGGATGAAAGGTGCGCGTCGTGTGGTCTGTGACGCTTGGGGCGGGCAACGGCTCGGTCGAAGCGGGCATATAGGTTTGCGCCTGCGGCGTGTGGAGTTCTCTCGGTTCCGTTCGCTTGGGTTGGGGCAGGATGGTCGGCGCAGCGGCGACGGGGAGTTGCACGATGCGAGAGAGAATGCGAATCAATAGAACGTCAATGACCAGAATCAGGAAGAATCCGGCACCGCCGATCATGGCTAACAGTTCGGGCTGGAATCCCCTCGCGCCGAAAACGTCCAGCGCCATGAAGATGATTGTGAGTCCGATCAGAGTGGTCAGAGCGACCGTCGCGCCGAGCGTGCGCACGGGGCTTTTGATGTCCAACACGGTCGTCTCCTGCCTGGTCGTCAGAGACGCGTTCACCACCGCGCCGCAACGGTTGCAGTAGTTGAGTCCCGGTTGGATTTCCGTGCCGCACGTCTGGCAATACATTGTGCTCTCCGAGTGGGAAAATTTATGCCGGTAATGCGAAGCGCCCGCTCGAAGGTGGAAAAGAAGCGGGCGCGTCCTTGGTAAAATGTCGCGGCCTTTTAACGCATGAAGGCGCGGATGGCGACGAGCACGAGATAACCGATGGCGACCACGACGGCCAGTTTGATCACGGCGACGGCCAGACCGATGATCATCCCGATGCCGCCCAACACGATGCCTGCGGCGGCCAACAAAAGCGGCACGCCGATCACCAGCACGACTAAACCGAGTGCGATTATTCCGACGACTCTCAACATATCATTCATCTTATCCACCTCAACTTCCGTCTCTTAAACTCAGGCAGCGTCCGGCGAAAATTCCTACCCTCCCGCACGCTCGCCCTCATATACGTCCAACCGGCGGCGAACGTTCCATCCAAGAGTTCGGACAAATTCGCGCGCGTCGGTGCCCCCGCTACAACGTCTGAAATTATGTTAAGCTATGATAGCAAATCTTCCGATAAGCGCCAGATTTTTTACGCCGGAAACTGCCTCGGAGGGGCAGTTTCTACGAGTCTCGATGCTCGACAGTAATTTTAGGAACGACGATGCCGCGCCGCAAAACCGACAGCTTGTTTGACGAACCGGAGCCGCAAGTCGCGCCCGGCGCTTCTTCTGCCGCCGACGCGCCGCTTGCCGAAAGGATGCGCCCGCGCACGCTCGAAGAATTCGTCGGGCAGCGCCACCTGATCGGCGAAGGCCGCATACTCCGTCGCCTGATCGAAGGCGAAGGCGCGCTGCCGTCACTGATTCTCTGGGGCGCTCCCGGCACGGGTAAGACGACGCTCGCGCGCCTGCTCGCGCGCCACAGCGACGCCGAGTTCATCCCGCTCTCGGCGGTCTTCTCCGGCGTCAAAGATTTGCGCGCCGCGATAGCCGAGGCGCGCGACACACGACGCACGGGGCGGCGCACCGTCCTCTTCGTTGACGAGATTCACCGTTTCAACAAGGCGCAGCAGGACGCGCTCTTGCCCGCCGTCGAAGACGGCACGGTCACGCTCATCGGCGCGACGACCGAGAACCCTTCGTTTGAAGTCATCAGCGCGCTGCTCTCGCGCTCGCGCGTGCTGTCGCTCGAACCGCTGACGGAAGAAGACATCGCCGCGCTCGCCCGCCGCGCGCTCACGGACGAAGCGCGCGGACTGGCGAACCTCCACCCGCGCATTTCCGACGAAGTCCTCGCGCGGCTCGCACGCGCGGCGGGCGGCGACGCGCGCGTTGCGCTCGCGGGTCTCGAAGCGGCGGTCGAGTCAACCGCGCCTGACGACGAAGGCGTGCGCCACATCACCGACGAGATCGTCGTCGAAGCATTGGGACGCGCGCGCTACGCCTACGACAAGGGCGGCGAGGAGCATTACAATCTCGCCTCCGCGCTCATCAAAAGTTTACGCAACTCGGACACGAACGCCGCGCTCTACTGGCTTGCGCGTCTCATCGAAGGCGGGGCTGATCCGATCTTCATCGCGCGCCGTCTCTGCATCCTCGCCTCCGAAGATGTGGGACTGGCCGACCCGCAGGCGATGGTGCAGGCCGCCGCCGCCGCGCAGATCACGGCGCTCATCGGTCTGCCCGAAGCGCTCTACCCGCTTTCGCAGGCGACGATCTACCTGGCGCGCGCGCCCAAGTCGAACTCCGTCAAGCGCGCCTATTTGGCCGCCGCCGAAGATGCACAGGAGACAGCGCGCGAACCCGTGCCCCTGCACCTGCGCAACGCCGTCACGCCCCTGATGAAGCGCTCCGGCTACGGCAGCGGCTACCGCTACGTGCACGACGACCCGCGCGCCAGAGACGAAATGAGTTGCCTGCCCGAACAACTGCGCGGCCATGAATATTACAAGGAGGATTAAAAACGCCGGTTGTCCGTTGTCAGTTGTTCATGGTCGCATAACTCGACCCTCAATCTTTAGGGTACCTCTTAGTGCAGCACAAACAACGGACAACTGGCTACTGACAACGGACGGCCTTTTAGTTATGAGTGAGAATAAGACGGATAAAGAGTTGGCCTTTCTGCACGACCTGTATATCGCGCCCGACTGGGGCGAGAGGTTTGCGGAGTTGATGGACGAGCACGTGCCTTTGCCGAAAAGCGGGTACGCGCTCTACGTTGCGGCGGGCACGGGCGGGCACGCGCTCGCCGTCAAAGAGCGCGCGGGCGCGCACGTCACTTTGATCGGCGTGGACGAGAGCGCCGAGCGGCTCGCGCTGGCGCGCGCGAAAGCGGCGGCGACGAAACTGGACGAGGTGACGGAGTTTCGCGAGACGCAACTCGAAACCCTCAACTTCGAGGACGCGCAATTTGATCTCGTGCTCGGCGACGCCTCGCTCGTTGCGGCGGAGCGCCTGCCGGAGATAGTTGCCGAGATGGTGCGCGTCGCCGCGCCGGGCGCGACCGTTGCCCTGACGCTGCCGACGGCGTCCAGCTTCGGCGAGTTCTATTCGATCTACTGGGAAGCACTGATGAACGCGGAGATGCTCGACGAATCGCCCGTCGTCGAACAACTGATCGGCGAACGCCCGACCGTCAGCGACATGGAAGGTCTCGCCGCACGCGAAGGTCTCGACCTCGTCCGCTCGTGGACGAACATCGAAGAATTCGACTACGCCTCCGGCGAGGAATTTCTCAACTCGCCGCTCGTCAAAGAATTTCTCTTGCAGCACTGGCTCGAACCGCTGGCCGGAGACGAAGCGGCGCGCGGTCGTGTTCTTGCGGAAGTGCGGCGCATCATTGACGAGGAACGCGACGAGTCGGAGTTCTCGCTCACCATCAAGGCCACGCTCGTCGTCGGGCAAAAGACCGATTAACGATTCTGCGTTGTAAATTGAAAAGCCGTCTCAGTCGTCTGCGCAGACGACTGAGACGGCTCGCGTTTTATACGGTCTAAAGTTCGGCGGCTCGACTAGCGCGGCTTGTTGGCGGTGTACTTGTCGGACGAGAGTTCGTCTTCTCTGAGCGTTGATTCGGCGGCGCGGAGACGTTCGCGGCGGCGCGCTTCCTCGATGCGCGCCTCTTCGTCGGCCTCGTCCAGCCCATCCTTGAAGGCGCGTTTGCTCTGCCCCAGAGCTTTGGCAAGTTGCGGCAGGCGGCTTGCGCCGAACAGGACGAAGACGATCAGGAGAATGATCAGAAGTTCCTGCGTGCCGAATCCGATGGCTAGTGTCGTGTCATTCATGAGCTGAGTTCCTTTACAGGTGAACGTGTGACGGCGTGGGCTGAACTTTTCCTGCGCGCCTCTCTCTCTATCTGTCCGACTCGCCCGTGTCGGATTCGTAAAACAGATACTTGCGCCACGTCTGGTCGGCGCGCCCCAGATAACGCATGATCTGGCGGCTGACGTGCAGGGAAAAGCCGCGCGGGTGGCGGACGAGATGCATCCCCGCCTCTTCCGGCGTGCGGCTGCCCTTGCGATGGTTGCAGCGTTTGCAGCAGGCGACGAGATTATCCCACGTCGATTCGCCGCCGCGCGAACGCGGGTAGACGTGGTCGAGCGTCAGTTCGGACGGCGGCAGTTGCTTGGCGCAATACTGGCACGTCGAATGATCGCGCAGCAGGATGTTCTTGCGCGAGAGCGAGCGATTTTTGAAGGGGATGTGAATGTATTCGGTCAGGCGGATGACGGAAGGCGCGTGCATCGTCACACGCGCCGAGTGCAGCATGTGGCCGTTGTGCTCCTCGACGCGCGCCACGCCCTTAAAGATCATCACCACCGCGCGCCGTTCCGTGCACACGTTGATCGGCTCGAATGATGCGTTCAGGACTAAAACTCGTCCAGTCATACTGCTTCCAGATACTACATAAGGCAGTGACGGGTGACAAGTGACAGGTGACGCGTTAAAACAAAACCCCTGTCTCTAGCTCGTCACCTGTCACTCGTCACCCATTACTTGTCGCTGTTTCTAAATCGGTCTGTCGCTTCGACGAGCGCGCTGCGCGTGCCGGGTTCGAGCGCGGAGTGCCCTGCGTCGGGGATGATCCTGAGTTCCGCTTCAGGCCATGCGCGGTGGAGTTCCCACGCGCTCATCAGAGGGCACACCACGTCGTAACGCCCCTGCACGATCACGGTGGGAATGTGCCGGATTTTGCCGACCTGCTCGATCAAATAATTGTCGGTCTCGAAGAAAGCATTGTGCATGAAGTAGTGACACTCGATGCGCGCGAAGGCGAGCGCAAACTCCGCTTCGCCGAACTCGGCGATGAAGTTCTCGTCCGGGTAGAGTTTGGAAGTGCTGCCTTCCCAGATGCTCCACGCGCGCGCCGCTTCGAGCCGCACGTCCTCGTCGTCGCTCGTCAGGCGGCGATAGAACGCGCCGAGCATGTCGCCGCGCTCGGCTTCCGGGATGACTTTAACATAGTGCTCCCACGCGTCCGGGTAGATGGCACTCGCGCCCTCCTGGTAGAACCACTGTATCTCCTTCGGGCGGCAGAGGAAGATGCCGCGCAGGACGAGCGCGCGCGTGCGTGCCGGGTGCGTCTCGGCGTAGGCCAGTGCCAGCGTGCTCCCCCACGAACCGCCAAACACCACCCAGCGATCTATTCCCAGATGCTCACGAATTTGTTCGATGTCAGAGACTAAATGCCACGTCGTATTGTCTTCCAGGTTAGCGTGCGGCGTGCTCTGTCCCGCGCCGCGCTGGTCGAAGAGGACGATGCGGTAGGCCGCCGGGTCGAAGAAGCGACGGTAATCCGGCACAGTGCCGCCGCCGGGGCCGCCGTGCAGGAAGACGACGGGCAAGCCTTCCGGGTTGCCGCTCTGTTCGTAGTAAAGCGTATGCACGGGCGACACCGCCAGCATGCCTTGCTCGTAGGGTTCAATTTCCGGATAGAGGTCTCTCATAGGGACATCATACAGAGGTCGGAGGTCGGAGGCTAGAGGCTAAAAACAGGTGTCAGATGTCAGATGTCAGATGTTAGTAAAAAACGAGGACTGCTTTCTACTAACATCCGACATCTGACATCTGCTCTTACGCCCGTGCGAGCGTCAACACGAAAACTTCTTCTGCGCCCGCGTCTCTCAGAGCCTGCGCGCACGCGGAGACGGTCGCGCCCGTCGTGAACACGTCGTCAACGAGCAGGATGCGCTCGCCTGCGACGAGGCGCGGGCGTTCGACGCGAAACGCGCCCTCGACGGTTTCGCGCCGCGCCCGCGCGTCCATCCCGGCGCGGTGGCGCGACGCGTGTATGGCGCGCACGACGCTCCACTCGTCGAGCGGCAATCCTGTACGCGCGGCCAGCCCGCGCGCGAGCTGCGTCGCCTGGTTGAAGCCGCGTTCGCGTTCGCGCTCGGCGTGGAGCGGGACGGGCACGATGCGCGTGGCCGCGTCGAGCGGCGGGCGACGTTGAACGTCGAAAAGCAATTCGGCCAGCCGCGCCGAGACGTGCGGCTCGTGCTTCAAAGCCAGGACGGCCGCGCGCAAAGCCCCTTCGTATCTCCCGACCGAGCGTGCCGCCGCGAACGCCGCCCCGTCGCAGCGGCGACACCGTACGTCGGCACGCTTCTCCGGCGACACCTCGCCGCCGCGAGCTTCCGCGCCGCACTTCCAACAGCAGGTCTCGTCGCCCGTGTAGATCGTCGTCTCGCGCCAGCAGGCCGCGCACGCGGGCGCATCCCCACGCGCCTCCACATCGCTCGCGCCGCACGCCGCGCAACGCATCGGGTAGACGAGCGCGAGCGTCGCATCGTAGAGCGCATCGAGTTGTCGTGCCAGCCACATCGACGGCAGTTTAACCACGTCTTCGTCCTTTGCGCGAGCATAAACGACGACAGCCCTCCGACTCGAATTTTCCGAATCGAAGGGCTGCCCCCGTTTAATTCAACTTTGGCGCGCGGCTATTCTTCTTCCGGGTTCAACATCCCGCGCTCCTGCAAATCCTGACACTTGAGGCAGTAGCGCGCCCACGGCACGGCCTCCAGACGCTTCTCCTGTACCGGCTCGCCGCAGTTGACACACTCGCCGAACCCGCCCGCTTCGATGCGGTTCAAAGCTTCGTCAATCAACGCGAGCAGGCGGCGGTCGTTGGCCGACATCGAGATCAAAAGCTCTTTCGTGTAGGCGTTGGCGGCCATGTCCGCCGGGTCTTGCGTGGCTTCGAGGTCGCGCTCGCGGCTCGACATCTCCGCCTCCGTCACCTGCCGGAATAACCCCTCGCGCCGTTCCAGTAAACGATCACGGTATGATTTCAGTTTGCGCTTATCCATCTTTATTTTCCCTCTCTTAAACCCCTACTTGCTCTCTCGACAACCTTCGTTTCAAATGAAACGCGGGCAGACGATAAAAGTTTCCGCCCATCGGCTCATTACTGGTACGGCAGCCCGTGCATGATCGTGTACGCACGGTAAAGCTGTTCGACCAGTACCACGCGCGCCATCTCGTGTGTCAAAGTCAGCCGCGACAGAGACCAGCGCACATCCGCCTTTGCCTTCAACTCCGGCGCGACTCCCAGATGCCCGCCGATGACAAACGCGATCTCTTTCTTCCCTTCCAACTGCCAGCGCTCCACCTGCGCGGCCAACTCCTGCGAACTCCACTCGCGCCGTCCCCCGACATCCAACAGCACCGTCACACCGTCGGGGCGTGCGGCGAGCGCGCCCGCGATCCGCCTGCTCTCTTCCTCCAGAACCGCGCGTTCATCGCCGCCCGCGCTCTCGCGGAGTTCCGTCACTTCACAACGAACGAACCGCCCCAGCCGCTGCAAGTAATCGCCGACGAGCGCGCGCACGTGCTCGTTCTTCGTCTTGCCCACCCAGATGAGACGCAGGCGCATGATCCAAACGATGAACGCGAAACAATGAACGATGAATTAAAAGCTGTCCGTAGTCAGTAGTCAGTTGTTCAATTCAATCATTAGTAACTTGTGTTATAGCCACTAAACAACTGACTACTGACAACGGACTAGGGACTGTCCTCCTTCATCCTTCATCGCTCCCTTTCTGCCGCGCGAGTCTCTCGTAGAGATTCTTGCGGCTGATGCCGAGCAGCCGCGCGGCCTCCGACTTGTTGCCGCGCGTGGCGGCGAGCGTCTCGGCGATATAGGCGGCTTCGAGTTCGGCGAGCGTCATGCGCTCCTCTTGCGGCGGTCGCCTGACTTGCAGCGACGCGGCGGCGCGGACGGCCTCCGGCAGATGCTCTGCTTCGACGCGCTCGCCGTCAGCCATAATCACGGCACGCTCTAAGACGTGCGCCAACTCCCGTACGTTGCCGGGAAAGTCATAAGTTTCTAACAGGCGGAGCGCGCCCGGCTCAATTCGGAGGGCGCGTCGCCCGTGCTTCGCGGCGTAAGTTTTCAAAAACCCGCGCGCCAGTCGCCGCACGTCCTCGCGGCGTTCGCGCAAAGGCGGCATGTGGATGCGCACGACGTTCAGGCGATAGAACAAGTCCGGGCGAAACGCGCGCCGCCGGACGGCCTCTTCCAGATCGACATTCGTGAGCGCGATCAGACGCGCATCGACGCGCACGGTGCGCCTGCCTCCCAAACGCTCGAACTCGCGCTGTTCGATGACGCGCAGCAGTTTCGCCTGCGCATCCGT
>DASQDV010000185.1:0-6160 GCA_035633995.1 Pyrinomonadaceae bacterium
CTCTCGTCGCCGACGTCCTCGACGCCGGCCGGACGGTGACTGAGCGCGCCGTCGTCTTCGTAAACCTCTATGAGCGTCATGCCGCCGAGTTCGCCCTGTATGAGGGCTTCAGAGAGCGGGTCTTCCACGTATGTCTGGAGCGCGCGGCGCAGCGGGCGCGCGCCGTAGGTGCGGTCGGCGCAGGTTTTCTTGACGATCCAGTGCTTGGCTTCTTCGGTCAGGCGCACTTCCAGACCGCGCCGGCCGAGCATGCGGTTCATCAACTCGACTTGCAGCCCGACGATCTCCAGCAACTCTTCGTCCCCCAACTCGTCGAAGATGATGATCTCGTCGAGGCGGTTGATGAATTCCGGGTTGAACGTCTGCTTGACGGCCGACATCACCATGTCTTCGAGTTTCTCGCGCGAATCGGCGGCCTGCGCCTGGAAACCGAGCGCGCCGCGTTTCTGGATGAAGCGCGCGCCGATGTTCGAGGTCATGATGATGATCGTGTTTTTGAAGTCAACGGCGTTGCCGAGCGCGTCGGTCAGGATGCCGTCCTCGAAAACTTGCAGCAGGACGTTGAAGATGTCGGGGTGCGCCTTCTCGATCTCGTCAAAGAGCAGCACGCTGTAGGGCGAACGCCGGATGCGCTCGGTCAACTGCCCGCCCTCCTCGTGGCCGACGTAGCCCGGAGGCGAGCCGATCAGCTTCGAGACCGAATGCTTCTCCATAAACTCGGACATGTCGAAGCGAATCATCGAACGCTCCGAGCCGAACAGAAACTCGGCGAGCGAGCGCGCCACTTCCGTCTTCCCCACGCCCGTCGGGCCGAGGAACAGGAACGAGCCGACGGGCCGCTGCGGGTTCTTCAAGCCCGCGCGCGAACGGCGTATGGAACGCGCGAGCGCGGAGATGGCCGGACGCTGCCCCACGACTCTCAGGTGCAACTCGGCCTCCGTGCGCAGCAGTTTCTGCGTCTCGGCTTCTTTCAGAGAGTTGACGGGGATGCCCGTCCAGCGCGCGATGACATCTTCCACGTCGTCTTTCGTGACGGCGACGGAGACGAGTATGTCGTCCTCTTCGTGGATACGCGCGCCCGTCAAATTGTCAACGATGTAAGACGAGCGCAGACGCTCCTCGCTCAAAGGCGCGCGCGGCTGTTCGCCCGGCAGAGGCTCGCGCCGCACGCGCAACTTCACGCGCGCGCCCGCTTCGTCAATCACGTCAATGGCCTTGTCGGGCAAAAAGCGGTCGGGGATGTAACGGTTCGACTGGTACACGGCGGCCTCGATGGCCTCTTCTGTGTAGCGCACCTGGTGGAACGCCTCGTAGCGTTCGCGCACGCCGTCGAGGATGCGCACGGCTTCCTCTTCGGAAGGCGGCGGAACCTTGACGGCCTGAAAGCGACGTTCGAGCGAGCGGTCTTTTTCGATGGACTTGCGAAACTCGGCGGGCGTCGTTGCGCCGATACACTGAATCTCGCCGCGCGACAAAGCGGGTTTTAAAATGTTCGCCGCGTCGAGCGAACCTTCCGCGCTGCCTGCGCCGACAAGCGTGTGGAGTTCGTCTATGAAGACGATGTACTGCGGGTTCTCGACGAGTTCCCGCATGATCTGTTTCAAGCGTTCCTCGAACTGCCCGCGATACTTCGTGCCCGCGACGATGAGTGACAAATCGAGCGACAGGATTCGCTTGTTTTCCAAAAACGAGGGCACGTCGCCGCGCATGATGCGCTGCGCGAGTCCTTCGACGATGGCCGTTTTGCCGACGCCCGGTTCGCCGATCAGCACGGGGTTGTTCTTCGTGCGGCGGCAGAGAATCTGTATGACGCGGTCGATCTCGTTGTCGCGCCCGACGAGCGGGTCGAGCTTATCGTTCGCAGCGTCTTCGGTCAGGTCGCGCGAAAACTCCGCGAGGTGCGGCGTATCCTTCTTCTGCGAGGCGCGCGGGTCTGCGCCCGTCGCGCGCGCCACCTCTTCGCGCACGGCGGCGAGCCTCAAGCCACGCTCGTAGAGAATCTCTGCGGCCATCGAACGCTCCTCGCGCAGGAGGCCGAGCAGGAGGTGTTCCGTCCCGATATGCCGGTGTTGCAGGCGGTCTGACTCTTCGTGCGCGTAGGCCAGGACGCGCTTGGTTTCGGGCGCGAGCGGGAGTTCGACGCTCGTGGAAATTTTTTCACGCAAAGGCGCACGCCCTTCGATCTCTTTGCGGATCGCTTCGAGCGAGGCTTGCGCGCGCGCAAGGAAACGCGCCGTGAGCGTCTTGTCTTCGCGCATTAACCCGAGCAGGAGGTGTTCCGGCTCGATGGCGGGCGCGCCGAATTGCGAGGCTTCGTAGCGGGCGAAGAAGATCACGCGCCGCGCTTTCTCCGTGTAGCGTTCAAACATAAAACGATTTGCTGAAGTCGCGTATGAAAACTTGTTGGTGTGGCGCGCCGAGCAGCAGAGATAAAAAAACCCTCATGCACGCCCGTGCGCATTATAACCTAATGCGGCGAAAGGCAGAAGAGTGAGAAAATTTGACGGCGGGTAAGGGATTCGGAAAAGCGGCGCAAGGGTAAGGATTCGGAAGGTGGTGAAAGGGTAAAGGGTAGAGGGTAAAGGCAGAGCCTTGACCGGCGCATCGCTGCTTTCCCTTTCACCTTTACCCCCGACCCTTTTCCCTCAGGTCTTACTGTGTCAACGCAAACGATTCGAGAAACTTGTTGGCTTTGTCGGGCGTCATGTCGCTTTTCGCGCCGAGCACGCTGATGGCGTAGATAGAGCGTTCGACGAGGAAGAGGCGCGCGACGGCGCGGTGGCCTTCGGCGGCGAACTCGTACTCGCGCCCTTCATAGCCGTCGAGCGAGATGGCGTGCTCGGAGACGAGTCGAAACTTGATCTGCTGGTTCGCCGCCAGTAACGCGGCGGTGATGCCTTGCCGCGCGCCTTCGAAGAATTTCTCCACGTAATAGGGCTGCGACACCAACTGCTCCGGCATCTGCCCCATGCGCCCCAGTTCATACTTCAAGCCCCCGGCGGCGAGCCGGTAGCTGTGAAACTGCGCGGCCATTCCCCCGCGCACGGGCTGCGTCTCCTCCGGCATTCCCGGCAGCGAGATGGAGAAGCCCGCCCCCTCCGGCGCAAACGTCATCCACGCCGCCGCTCCCGCGCCCGTCGAATGAGCCGCCGCGCGCGCCGCCGTCGAAGGCAGCGACAAATTATCCAGACCGCCGCGCCGCGTCCGCGCCTGAGGCTGCTGCGCCGCCGCCGCCAGCGACAGCGCGCACACAGATACCACGAGCGCCGCAGCGCGAAATGTTTTCTGGTTCACGAGTTCTAACTCCTAAAATTTACGTGTGGAAAAATCTATGAGGTGAGAACGGGGCGGGCGCGTGCAGTTCGACAAAACTGCCCTACAATTTTTATAGCACGCGCGGCGGAGAAAAAGATAGACGAAAGTTTTCCGGCGCAAACAGGGAAGCGACCGGGACAATTCGACCTGACGAGCACAAGTCCCTGCCCCTACAGTTGTTCTTCGAGGTGCCCGTCTTTCAGCAACATCGTGCGGTCGCAGGCGCGCGCGAGTTGTTCGTTGTGCGTGGCGACGATGACGCCAACGCCGCGCGTGCGCGCGAGCGTCCTGAGAAGGGCGGCGACGCTCGCGCCGGTCTGCGCGTCGAGATTGCCGGTCGGCTCGTCCGCTAAGACGAGTCGCGGCGCATGGACGAGCGCGCGTGCGATGGCGGCGCGCTGTTGCTCGCCGCCCGAAAGCTCGCCGGGGCGGTGCGAGGCGCGTTCGCCGAGTCCGACCGCTTCGAGCATCTCGCCAGCCGCCTGACGAGCCGCACGCGGCGCGCGCCGCGCGACGAGCAGCGGCAACGCGACGTTCTCAAGCGCGCTCAAGTCCGGCAGCAGGTGATGAAATTGAAAGACGAAGCCGATCTGCTCTTTGCGCACGCGCGCTAAGGTCGCGCGTCCGGCGCGCGTCAACTCCGTCTCGCCGAGCCGCGCACTGCCGCCATCCGCCGCATCCAATCCGCCGAGCAGGTGCAGCAGCGTTGACTTGCCCGTGCCCGACGCGCCCACGACCGCCAGCATCTCGCCCGCCGCCAACGTAAACGACACGCCCCGCAATACCTCCAACGCCGCGCCCGAAGGCGACGCGTAAGCCTTGCGCAGTTCGCGGACGATCAAAAGGGCTTCAGGTTTCAAGACGGAAGTTTCAGATTTCAGGTTTCAGGACTGAGGGCTTCGGGTTTCAAGTTTCAGGTTTTAAGACTGGAGTTTTTTAAGTTTCAAGTTCCAGGACGGAAGATTCGAGTTTCGAGTCGAAGAACTTTCAGACCTGAAACCTGAAACTTGAAACCTTATTCGTACCGCAGAGCCTCTGCCGGTCTGAGCCGCGCCGCCGCGCGCGCCGGGTAGATGGTCGCCAGCAGACTGACGACGAAGGCGAGCAGCGCGGCTAAGCATACGTCGCCCGCGTGCGGGCGAAACGGGATTGAACTGAGCGAGTACACGTCTGCGGGCAAGCTCACGAGTTCGAAGCGCTGGCCGAAGTAACAGGCGGCGAGCCCGAGCGCGACGCCGATGAGCGCGCCGACCGCGCCGATGATCGCGCCCTCGCAGATGAAGACGAGCATGATGCTCTGTGGGCGTGCGCCCATCGCGCCGAGGATGGGGATGTCCGAGCGTCGTTCGACGACGACGAGCGCGAGCGTCGTCGTGATGTTGAGCGCGGCGACGAGCATGATGAGCGCGATGATCAGCGCGACGGTGCGGCGTTCGAGTTGGAGCGCGGCGAAGAGGGGCGCGTTCGCCTCCTGCCAGTCAACGGTCTTGAAGTTTGCGCCGAGCGTGCGGCGTATGTTCTCAGCCGTCTCCGCCGTCCGGTAGATGTCCGCCGTCCGGATGCTGATAAGCGTCGCGCGGTTGGAAGCCTGCGCCGCGCCTTCGAGTTCCAACGCGTCGGCGAGCGAGACGTAGACCCATGATGAATCATATTCGTAGAGGCCGGAACGAAATACTCCCGCCACGCGCACACGACGCGCGCGCGGAGCAAGACCGGGCGGCTCCGCCGTCCGTTCGCCCGTCACGAGCCAGCCCTCGTCGCCCACGCGCCCCAGTCCGGTGCGCGCCGCCAGTTCCGCGCCGACGACAATTTCCGCAGGCGGCGCGTCTTCAATCCCGACGGGCAAGCCGAAGAACGAGCCGCCGTCTTCTTCCGACTCCGCCGCGCGCTTCGCCTCGCGCCGCTCGCCCGCGCGTCGCGTCTCCTCCGGCGCTTCCACGAACAGGGGTTCGACCGCGCCTGCGACGAGCGTGCGGCGAATCTCCGCGAGGCTCTCTGCGGAGTTTGGTTCGACGCCGCGCACGATGGTGTAGGCCGCGCCTTCCGCGCCGCTCAAAAGCGCGCCCGTGTAAGTCGTCGGCGCGGCATCGACAACTCCGGCCACGTCGCGCCGGAGTCGTTCAGTGACGGCGCGTGCGTCTTCGATGAACTTCCCGTCGGCGGGCATGAGCGTGATGTGCGCCGTGCCGCCGAGGATTTTGTCGCGCATCTCGTCTTGAAAACCGTTCGCCAGCGCCATCGCAAAGATAAGCGCGCCGACGCCGCAACTAATCCCCGCCACGCCCGCCAGCGCCGTCATGCGCGCGCCCGCGCGCCGCCCGCGCCGCTTCGAGCGCTGGAGGTAACGCAGGGCCAGGAAAAGTTCGTAAGGCATCTTTAAAACTGTCCGTTGTCAGTCGTCAGTTGTCAGTTGTTTTTGTCTGTCGTCAGTTGAGCAATTCAATCTTTAGCAACTCGTGCGGCGACCACAGGCAACGGACAACTGACGACTGACAACGGACAACTTTACCTGAATTTCGACCTGGTCTTGTTGAGCAGAATCCGCAGATTCGGATCGTCGCGCGCCGTCTCGTCTTCGGGCGGGCGCAGTTCGTAGATCGTCCCGGCGTAGTGGCGGAAACGAAAGTGTTCCGGCAGGCGGACGAGTGCGCGCGTCTCCTGCTCGTGCCAACTGTCCATCGACCAGAGGCGCGGGTCAATGTCAACGAAGACGCGGTGGCCTTGCCGCAAGTGCCATTCGATCTGGTGCGTGAGTTTTGCGCCCGGCCAGCCGCCGCCCGTGCCGATGGTGTCCCACCGGCCATAGCCGAGGCCGCGATAATAGTTCACCGCGACCGTCTGCCCG
>DASQDV010000186.1:0-3680 GCA_035633995.1 Pyrinomonadaceae bacterium
AACGTCGAGCGCACCCGCCGACAACTTGAGCGCATCCTGAATAACGGACAGGGCACGCCCGGCACACACGCCGACGAAGATACGGAACTACTGATCTCGATCCTCGCCGGTTATCCCGACAGGGTCGCACGCCGTCGTAAGTTCACCGATAAAATTTCGGGCGACAATCTCGAACTGCTGTTGGCCGGCGGCGGTTCGGCAACGCTCATGCCCGAAAGCCTTGTGCGACGGGAAGAATTTCTCGTCGCCGTTGACGCCGAGGAGCGACGCGGGAAGAACGTCATGCGCGGAAGCGCGACGGCGGCGGTGCGCCTTGCCAGCGCCATCGAACCCGAATGGCTGCTCGACCTGTTTGCGGAGAGAATTCGTGAGACGAGCCATGTCGAATGGAACGCGCAATCTGAGCGGGTTGAAACAATAGATCGCCTCATGTATGAAGAACTCACGCTCGATGAAAGTCGGAAAAGCGTGGCGGGCGGCGCGACGGTCGCCGGAGTGCTGGCCGAAGCCGCGCTCGCAAACGGAGTTGAAAATTTTATTGACCGCGAGACGGTGAATAATTTCCTGGCGCGGGTTGAGGTTACGAAAGGGGCATGTCCCGAACTCGATCTGCCGAATCTCGACGAAGAGGACGTGCGCGCCGCCGTCGTAGCTTTATGCGATGGCCGGAGCAGCTTCGCGGAACTGAGAGAAGCCGCGCGGGCGGGCGGCCTGCTTCAAGTTCTGCGCGCGCGTCTAAGTTCGGAGCAGGAGCGCACGCTGGCGAAGATGGCGCCGGAGCGGACGACTCTGGCGCGCGGGAGAGTCGTGCGCATCAATTATGAAAGACATCAAGCGCCGTGGATCGCTTCGCGTCTGCAAGACTTCTTCGGGATGAAAGAGTCTCCACGCATCGCGGGCGGGCGCGTGCCGCTCGTGCTGCATCTGCTTGCGCCGAACGGTCGCGCGGTTCAGGTCACGACGGATTTGAGCGGATTCTGGGTGCGCCATTACGCACAGGTGCGCCGTGAACTGGGCAGGCGTTATCCGCGTCACGCCTGGCCTGAAAATCCGCTTGCCCCGCACGAGGCATAACCTTAACGTGTCAATGATTCAATCGGAGGAAGGGTGCAGACGGTGCGTTTAATTTTAGGAATTACCCTCACGTTGTGGCTGAATTGTGGGACGGCGCTCGGCTTCCCGACCGGGTTTCAAGTTCAACCGGTAGAGACGACAATCGCGCTCGTCGAGCAACGATACTGCGCCGCCAATCCCGTTCTCACCTCTCTACAGTTGAAGTTGAAACTGCGTTACAAGAATGTCGGCAGGCAAAAGCTGATTTTATACAGAGGCCATGATCTGTTTTACCAGACAGTGATTCGCAGCGTGCCGGACGACACGGCGAACAAGCCGTATCAGATCATCTTCACGAACTCAAGATATTTCGATGCGGAGTTCGAGCCTATCGAACAGCCGTCACCCGGCGCAGTCTTCGTGATCCTGTCGCCGGGAGCCGTTTATGAAAGGGAGTTGATGGTCGGCGTAGGGTTAGCCGAGGGCGGCGCGACGAGCAATCATACGGTGCGCGAAGGCAGGCATACTCTGGAGTTAGTGGTCTCCACCTGGTACCAGTCACGCCCTTTAGCCATGAGACTGCGCCAGCGTTGGAAGCAGAAAGGGCTCTTGTGGTTCGACCCGCTGGTTAGCCTGCCGATCCCCCTGACAATCGAAAAGCCCGCGTCGCCCGCCCCCTGCCGTTAGGCGCAGACGGTTACGGGGCTGCGGCGCGCCGGCTTCACCGCCCGAAGAAACCGGGGTCCATCAGGTACCAGTTATACAATCCCGCCACTAACCCGACACCGAACACCAGCAACGCTATCACTTTATCTTTCGCCGTCTCGGGCTTGCCGCCCTTCCCCGGAAACAACAACAGGAATAACCCGCCGACCACTCCGACCGGCCCGAAAGCGGCGAGCTTCATCGAGTAGCGACCCTCGCCGTTCAACTGTTGCCAGTTGTAATAGATCAAGCCGACGGAGATCAGAATGACGACTATCGCCACAAGACGAGACTTCAAATGATTCATAAGCAGTTTCTCCTGATCAGGCGACACGACGAGGACTCAGACACAGCCCGTACTTCGAGACCGGTAACAGCAAGTGTCAATCAGGAAGCCTTTCGTCAAACGGGCATGAGCCGCAGCCTATGTCCTCAAGAGCGAAAGATGAGGCAAGTGGTCGTCCCGTGCGCGTAAAGCTTTCCGCCTTCGTCCACGATCCGGCCTTCGGCGGTGGCCGTCCGCCCGCCCAGGTGAATCAGCTTCGCCTCGCAGCGCACACGCCCCGTCTCCGCCGTCATCGCCCGGACGAAATTTACTTTGATCTCCAGCGTCGTGTAGCCCGCCCCCGCGGGCAGCATCGAGTGGACTGCACACCCCATCGCCGAATCGAGCAGTGTCGCCGCCAAGCCCCCGTGCACGACGCCAATCGGATTGTAGTGATATTCTCCGGGTTCGACGGCGAAGACGGCGCGCCCCTCGCTCAACTCCGCGAGGCTGAAATTCATGAGCGCGCTGATGGGAGGACGCGGCAATTCGCCCGCCACTATCTTCTGCAAATATTCGAGACCGGATAAACCGCGCCCCGCTTCCGCCAAAGCTCGCGGGTCTTCCCAGCTAACCGTGAGCGTGCGTTCTAAGATTTTTGGATCATTCATAATCATCCTGGCTGCCGTCACAAAGCAATTTAACGCCGGGCCTCAACCGCCGCGCACAGAACCTCGAAACGACGCAAGCTAACGATGACGTTCACGCTAACCGGCGGTTGAACTGCGTGCCATGTTCAGGCGGCGCTTCAATGCTTAACGGCTTTCTCTCCTCTCATATCTCTTCGGGTCAAAGCCGGGATCATTCGGATCGAAACCGCTTTGTTTCTCAAAATCCGTCCGCTCCAAAGAGTCGCGCCTGAGCTCGCTGATCTCTTCGGGCATTTGAATCCTGTCCTCCATCGTGATCTCCATAAACGGGACGCGCAAGTACCAATGCTCCAGCCTGAACAACTGTGCCTGTTCATCATAAGCACCGATCAGGATAATTTTACCGCCCTTGCTGTTCGGGTACAGAACCCGGCCACTCAAAGCGCGCAGGCTTGCGAGCGCCGTCTGACCCGAGCGCGCTTCGTCAAAACTAAAGGGTAACTGTCTTGAGTCTACGAGAACAAACTGGTTCTGCCCCGTGCTCTCATAGAAAACATACCCGTACTCTTTAGCTGTGCTTCTTTCGCTGCAAGCGGCCAGACTGCCGAGCACTATGAGCAGGAGCAGATATTTCCAGATCGGATTCATTGGCACCTTATTGTTCAAGGGAAGCAGCAGAAGCGGAATGGTGCGGCTGAACCAGCCCATCTGAATCTATAATGCCGCTCCCACGCCCCACAGCATATCAGAATCCCCGCACCTCTGGCGGTCGAGGCACACGTCAACAGTTCCGCGCGGAGACGGCAAAAGAGACATAAAAATCGTTATCCGACTCGACATCGAAATCGTGTGCGGCTATTCCCCGCACTCATGCGATTCATGGCGGGCTGCTTTATCGTGCACTAGGCGAGAGCCGCATAAAGGGCGGGTGCCGGCATATTTTCAAAACAGGTGTCGGCCACAAGATGCTACGGCCTGCGGCGATGCCGCCGACGCCGGAAAGGCAT
>DASQDV010000187.1:0-7918 GCA_035633995.1 Pyrinomonadaceae bacterium
TCCTGCGTCGCGCTCAGTTCGGTCGAAGGATTGTAGCCGCGAAAGGCCGTGCCGGAACTGATATCGGCGAGGTCTGCGCCCGCGCTGCTGCTCGCGTCAATCATGCCGACGGCGAGGCCGCGCGAGTAGAGCGAATAGATCACAGTTCCCGTGCGCGCGGCGGCATCGGCGACGCGTTGCATTTTGCGATTGATGTCGGCTTCCTGCGTGTCGAGCGTGAAGCCCTCGGAGATGTAGAAGAGCGTCTGACGCCCGCCGAAGGGGTTGCGCGCACGCACGACCGATTCGAGCGAGGCGATTGTCGCGCCGCTGAGTTGCGCCGACTGGCGGCGTAGGTTGCGCGCGCGATTTCTCACAACGATCTCCGCTGTCATGCGCGCGCCCGGATCATTGTAAGGTTGCCGGTTCTCGTCCAGCGTCTGGTTGACCATGTATTCGAACAGGTCGCGGTCGCCGCGATCAATCATCTCCGCCTGATAGCCGGACATGGTGGGGCGTTGGCTGTCGAGCGCGGCTTGCGACACGTACCTGATGCGCGAGGCAGCCGCGCGCAGCACCATTCGGTCGTTCGTGAACTGTTGCAGGAAACCGATTTGCCCGCTCGCCGATGCGACGAGCGCCTGTATCCCCGGCGACATTTCTTTGTTGATGAAATTGTTTATCAACTCGCGCGCACGCGAGATGCCTTCGGGCGACAGGTGCAGATCGTCAACGAAGAAGACGACCGAGCGCCCGCGTTCGAAGAGAGAGGTTGCCGCCGGCGCGCGCGCATCAAGTTTCTCGCCGCGCGCCGCAGCGATGCGCGCCGACTCGACGGCGCTGCCCGCCGTGATGCGCTCGAAGAACAGGATCGGCTGCACCTTGCCGTCAACCTTCAAGTCGAACTGATCGCGCTGCAACCCTTCGATGAACTGCCCTTTCTTGTCAACGACGGACACATCCGTCTGCACGAGGCTCGTGCTGACGCGCAGGACATCGTCCGCCGGATCGTCCTGCGGCGGCGTCGTCGTCGCGGACGGTTGTTGCGGCGCTTGTGCCGGCGCTTGTGCCGGAGGCTGTCGCGGCTGTTGTTGCGTCGGCTGTTGCCCGAACGTCACGGACTGCGCGGCCAGCACACAGGCGAGCGTGAGGCGCAGGCGTGTTGTCGTAAAAAAAGGGCGCAAGTTAAGTGTTTTCATAAATCACTTGGAAGCGAAGTAGCGCGTTGCCGGTTGCACCGCCGTCGGGCGTTAATTTGAGCAACTGTGGGCTGCGAAACATTAGCCTACCATGTCTGGGAACTTTTTTCCCTTCGCGGGATGGCGGCGACGAGCGCGAGCGGCCCCACCAGCAACAGCCACATCATCGCGGCAAGGCCGAAACGTTCGGCGACCATGCCGAGCGCGAGCGGAATCAGCGCGCCGACGAGACCCGAGATGTTATTGAGCGCGAGCGCCGCGCCGCTCTGTTCCGGCATCGCCGCGTAGAGTTGCGCTTTGAGGATCGAGTACCAACCGGCGTTCGTGATGCCCATCAACGCGAGGAGGACGAGTTTGGCGTACAAATTCGGCGCAAGCAGAAAGGCCGGGAACAGGCAGAGCATGACGCACGCGCTCCAGCGCAGGTAGCTGAGGCCGCGCACGCGTTCGAGCAACGGGATGAGCAACAGGTCGCCGCCGAGTCCTACGCCCGTCCAGACGGCAATCGCCGCCCCGGCGTGCGCCGCGTCTACGCCGACCACGTCAACGAAATAGAGCGCGAGGAAGCCGTGAAAGCCGTCGAGCATGAGGTCGGAAAATTCCAGCAGCACGAGCCAGCGCCGCACGCCGCCGCGTTGCCTGAGTGCGCTGAGCGCGTCCGCCGCGCCGCGTCTGAAACCGGCGCGTTTTGTTTGTGGGGCGGCCGGGACGATTAATGTCGAGGCACAGGCGGCGGGCGCATCGCGGACGACGCGGCGTGCGGCCACGACAAGCAACAGAGAGACGACGGACATCGCGCCGAACCACGCGCGCCACGTCGCGCCCGCCGCCAGCGTCGCGTTCAGCGCGAGCGACCCGGCGACGATGCCGAGCGATCCGGCGAAAGCCCAGCGCGCCATGTTCTGCTCGCGCCGCGTGGGCGCGGAGTCCATCAACACGGCCTGCGACAAACTGACGAACGCGCCCGCCGCCGGGTTGAACAGCACGAAGGCCAGCAGCAGAAACACGAAACCCTGACTCAGCGCGACGAGCAGCAAGGCCAGCGTGAAGCCGACTCCGCCCGCGAGGATAATCGCGCGCCGGTGTCGCGTGTCGCCGAGTATGAAGAGCGGTGCTTCGATGAAGTTTGCGACGAGCGAGGGGACGGTGAGCAGCAAGCCCACTTCGGCGTAGGAGAGCGCGAGGTCGCGCCGGACGAGCGGCCACGCGGCCTGACGCGAGCCGTCAACGAGTTCGTCCAGAAACTCTATGGCGAGAAGCGTGAAAACAAACGGCGTGAACGCGCGCGAATGCTGGCGCGCAGGCGACGACTGCGATGGCAGGGCGGTATTCGACCGTGCATGGTTTGGCATCTGCTGATTCCTCTTGTGCCCGGAACTGTGAACGCTTGTGTGCGGGTGCGCGAAAAAAGCGTTCTCCGGGCGGAGGAATCAGCGAGCGGGCAAGGGCGTACCTGAACCGTCGCGCGAGCGTCGGCGCGTGAGCGGGTACGTGTGCGGGTCGGGAAAGTTACCAGGGAGGGAAGGTCAGAGAAATGTTCATGCCATTAACTCGCTTTCGACTTAACAGTTGATCGAGCACTATTCTACTCGTTTAACGGTTGATTGCAATTCCATCGGAATTAAAAATTTTCACCGCCAAGAGCGCAGAGGAAAGCAACGCGGAACGCGAAACGCGGAACGATGAAGGAGAAGAGAGGAGACAGAAAACAGAAGTCAGCATGAAGACCGGACGTGCGTTTTATGCTGACTTCTGAATTCTGTGTTCTGACTCCTGCCCTTCGTTCATCGTTCCGCGTTCCTGCTTCTGCGTTTTCCTCTGCGGTTAGTGGCTTCAAAAATTTTCAGAGGTCTTCGATCTTGAGCGGCACGTCGGCCTTCTTCCAGGCGCGCTCGAACTCGGCGCGCACGAGCGCGGCCTCGTGAGTCTTGCCTTGCGCCTTCAAACTCTCGGCCAGCCCGAACAGCGAACGCCCGTTGCGCCGGTTGCGTTCGAGGTCGGCGCGGAAGATGCGTTCCGCCTCCGCATATTCGCCGCCCGCAAAGAGCGCGCCGCCGAGCGACTCGCGCGTCGGCGGGTAATACCAGTCGGGCGGCTCGTTGTAGCTCAGTGCGTCTTCGGCTGCGACGGCCTGCCGGAAAAGTTCGACGGCGAGTTTGCGGTCGCCGCGCGCCGCCGCTATCCGCGCGCCGAGAATGTGCGCGGCGACCTTCAACACGTCACGCCCGGCGTTTGCGCCGAACTTCGCCTCAGGCCGCAAGGCTTTGATCGCCGCGTCGAAAATTTTCCGCTCGGCCTCTGCGTTCTCGGCTTTGCCGGTCGCCGCGAAAGCCAGCCCGCGCGCCCAGTGCCAGAGGGCGTTCGTGTAGGTCAGAGACGCGGCGGGTTCGGCCATTTTGAGAACGTCGTCCCAACGCCGGAAGCGCACGAGCAGCAGCGTCTTCGTCGGCAGGAAGTCTTCGAGAAAACTCATCCCCGCAAGTCGCGGGCGGACGTTCGACTCAAGCTGCTCGGCGGCTTTGAGCGCGTCCGCGAAACGCCCCTGCATGCTGTAAGCGGCGGCGAGGAAATGCAGGTTGTGGCTGTAGTAGGCCGCCGGATAGATGCCCTGCCCGCCGCCCGCTTCGATGTAGGCGCGGTCGGCGCGCGCCGCGAGGTCGTTGACGCGCGCGGAGGATTCATAGTCGCCCATGCGCTGGTAGATGTGCGCGGGCATGTGTACGAGATGACCTGCGGCGGGCGACAGGAGGCCGAGCCTGTCCGCGCTCGGCAGCGCGCGTTCCGGCAGCAAAGACGCCTCGACGGCGTGTATGTAGAGATGGTTCGCGCCGATGTGATCGGGGTTGCGGCGCAAGACCGATTCGAGCACCGCGACAACTTCTTCCGTGCCCGGCGCGGGCTTACCATCCGGCGACCACAGCGCCCACGCGTTGAGGATCATCGCCGCGTCGGCGTAGAGCGTCGCGGCTTCGAGGTCGTCGGGGTAACGACGCATGATCGCGCCCATCGCCTCTTTGTAATCGGTCGAGAGTTTCGTCTGATCCGCCGCAGCATCCGGCGAGATACGTTTCGCCATCGCTTCGATGTACGCGCGTTCGTGCTCCGGCGCTTTCGCCGACAGGGCGAGCGCCTTCTGAATGGCTTCGTGAGCGGTCTTGCGCCGCGCGTCGTCCATCGTCGTAGAGTTGTAGTTGGGCGCGGCGGCAAGCGCGATGCCCCAGTGTGCCATCGCCAACTGCGGGTCGAGTTCGGCGGTGCGGCGGAAGGAGCGCGCGGCCTCGTCGTGGTTGAAGCCGTAGACGAGGATCAGCCCCTGCTCGAAGAACCGTTGCGCTTCGGCGTTCGTCGTCGAGACGGGGTGATGATGCGCGCCGAGACCGGGCAGGAGCACGACCGCACCCGTGCCCGCCGGAGTGGTCGCATGATGCTGCGCATACAAAGTGAATGTGAAAGCGAGGAAAAAGAGGGAGACTAACAGGGGACGCTTCATCTCAACTGCTCCTTACTGCGAGGTAGGGTTTATTCGTTGACTTTCAACACGGCGAGGAACGCTTCCTGCGGGATTTCGACGCGCCCGACGCGCTTCTTGCCTTTCTTCTGCTTCTCTGGAAATTCGTCCTCTAGGGAAGCGGAATTGCAATAAAGTCTCCTGCCTGAATGGTCTTTAGTGAGACTTCGATGGCCGGGACCAGCCTTTCGACAATCGGCACCTGGTTACTCGGCAAGAGTAACACTGCGAACTTGCGTTCCTTAAGATTCTGTTGATGGCGAAGATTCTTGTCAGTCGTGATGAAGACATCGAACCGACCCTCCGCCGCTGCCAGCAATTCCCCATTCTTGAGTCCCGACCAACCCATCTCCTGCACCGTATGGATGTTTAAGCCGGGCAGGCGTCTCTTCACGACGCGTGGTGTGCATTCGTCGAGCAGAATGTTCATGCCGCACGGCCTAAACGCGCGAACGTGTCTTTGGAAAATTCTAATACCTTAATCGCCTGCTCGCGTGTGACCGTTGGGAAATTATCAAGAAACTCATCCAGCGTCAGACCCGCCGCAAGATTATCAAGCAACGCCGCCACAGGCACGCGCGTCCCGCGAAACACAGTCGCGCCGCTCAGAATTTCAGGGTCATTAGTGATCGGCAGTTGAGCGATTTGTTCATCTTCGAGCGTCAGCATTTCCATTACTCCCAAATCGTCCGCACTAATTATTCGTTGACTTTCAACACGGCGAGGAACGCTTCCTGCGGGATTTCGACGCGCCCGACGCGTTTCATACGCTTTTTGCCTTCTTTCTGTTTCTCCAAAAGTTTGCGTTTGCGCGAGATGTCGCCGCCATAGCACTTGGCGATCACGTTTTTGCCCATCGCCTTGACGGTCTCGCGCGCGATCACCTTGTTGCCGATGGCGGCCTGAATCGGCACTTCGAAGAGTTGGCGCGGGATGAGTTGGCGCATCTTCTCGGCGAGCGCGCGTCCGCGCGGCTCGGAGTTCGCGCGGTGCACGATGAGCGAGAGCGCGTCGACGGGTTCGCCCGCGACGAGGATGTCGAGTTTGACCAGGTCGCTCGTCCAGTAGTCGGCGAAATGGTAGTCGAGCGAAGCGTAGCCGCGCGAGACAGATTTCAGGCGGTCGTAGAAGTCAAGCACGATCTCGTTGAGGGGCAACTCATACGTCAGCATCACGCGCTTGGCGGCGATGTACTCGAACTTACGCTGCACGCCGCGCTTCTCTTCGAGCAGCGGAAGGATGCCGCCGAGATATTCGTCCGACGTGAGAATCGTGGCGAGGATGACGGGTTCTTCGATCTGCTGGATGCGCGCCGGGTCGGGCATCTTCGCGGGCGAGTCGATTTCCAGCACTTCGTTGTCGGTCGTCGTCACGCGGTAGCGCACGCCCGGCGCGGTCGTGATGAGATCGAGGTTGAACTCGCGTTCCAGGCGCTCCTGCACGATCTCCATGTGCAGGAGTCCGAGGAAGCCGCAGCGAAAGCCGAAGCCGAGCGCGGTGGAAGACTCCGGTTCGTAGAAGAACGAGGCGTCGTTCAAACGCAGCTTGTCGAGCGCGTCGCGCAGTTCCTCGTATTGATTCGCTTCGACCGGGTAGAGTCCGGCGAAGACCATCGGCTTGATCTCCTGAAAGCCGGGGAAGGGCACGGTGGTGGGACGCGCGGCCTCCGTGATCGTGTCGCCGATCTGCACGTCGGCCACCGTCTTGATCGAGGCGGTGAGGAAGCCGACTTCGCCCACGCCGAGTTCGCCAATCGGCGTCGGGCGCGGGCGATTGACGCCGACGGCTTCCACTAAATAGTCGCGCCCCGTGTTGAAGAAACGTATCTTCATGCCCGGCCTGATCGAGCCGTCAATGATGCGGAACAGCACGATCACGCCGCGATAAGCGTCGTACCACGAATCGAAGATGAGCGCCTTGAGCGGCGACGCGGGATCGCCCTTCGGGTACGGCACGTCGCGCACGATGGCTTCCAGAACTTCGTGCACGCCCACGCCCGTCTTCGCGCTCGTCAGCACGGCGTTCGACGTGTCCAGCCCGATGACCTGCTCGATCTGTTCGATGGCCTTGTCCGGCTCCGCGCCCGGCAAGTCGATCTTATTGATGACCGGAATGAACTCCAGATTATTCTCAATCGCCAGATAGGTGTTCGCTAAGGTCTGCGCCTCGACGCCCTGCGAAGCGTCAACCACCAGCAGCGCGCCCTCGCACGCCGACAGCGAGCGCGACACCTCGTAACTGAAATCCACGTGTCCCGGCGTATCGATCAAATTCAACACGTAGTCCGTGCCGTCGTCGGCGCGATAATCGAGCCTCACGGCGTGGGCTTTAATGGTGATGCCGCGCTCGCGCTCCAGGTCCATGTTGTCGAGCACCTGCGCTTCCATGTCGCGCCCCGCGACCGCGCCCGTCAACTCCAACAGACGGTCGGCCAAAGTGGACTTCCCGTGATCAATGTGCGCGATGATCGAAAAATTTCTGATGCGTTCTGGATTCATTAACTTCAGTTCTAAAATTCAACTCAGCCGGTCGTAGACATCTCTGCGATGCCCGACTCGTATAATTTCAACTAACAGCGCAGAAGCCGTGACTGTGTAGATGATGCGATAATCACCTTCTCGCAAGCGGTAAGTATGTTCTGAGCCGACTAGCTTTCTCACACCTGCGGGCAGTGGGTTCGAGGGTAGCTGATCGACTGCCCGCAGAATTCTCAGCCTTGCCTCTCGCGGGAGTTTGGTGACTTCCTTCGTTGCGGCGCGTTTCCATTCGACTCTATATGAGTCCATCGCGTTTCAATTCTGCAATGAATTCGCCGTGCGAGATAGTCGGCTCATCCCTCCGCTCGGCCACCGCGGCAAGGTCTTCTATATCCTCGATGAGTTCTTGAAACTCATCGAGGGATAAGATGACAGCAGTTTTTTCTCCGGCTTGATTGGTGATGTACTGCACACCAAGTTGCTTCGGGTCTAACATGTCAGTTCTCCTAATGCCGGACGACACCAAGTAAGTTGAAATCTGCGTCCTTAACATAACAAAACGGGCGCGAAACCGCACGCGCGCCCGTTTGGAAAGCTGTGATGTGAAAATAACTACTTTGTGGTCGCCGAGTCGCGTGCGAGCATGGCGGCGCCGGTGGGGACGGCGTCTGCGCCGAGCGTGGCGGCGACGATCTGGGTGGCCTCGAAGCAGGGCTGGAAGGAGCGTCGTCCGGCTTCGCGGATGATGGGGTCGA
>DASQDV010000188.1:0-11944 GCA_035633995.1 Pyrinomonadaceae bacterium
TATCACATCAACGCCGACCGCATCATGGACTTCTCCGGCCGTTACCGCTTCACCGACGACGCGGGCAGATCGCTCGGCTCGATCAAACGACACGGGATGCGCTCGCTCTGGAAGTCGCATTACGAAATTGACGACGACGCGCCCGGCGGCGCAGTAACGATCACGGAAGAGAACGTGTGGATCAAAGTGTTCGACAGCCTGCTCGGCCAACTGCCAATCATCGGCGCACTCACGGGTTATCTCTTCCACCCGGCCTACCTCCTCTCGCGCGCCGACGGCACGGTGCTCCTGCGCGTGGAGAAACAGCCCGCCTTCTTCGAGGGCAAGTTCCGCGTCGAACAAAGGGCAGCGCATCTCGCGCCGGACGAAGAGACGCGCGCCCTGCTCGGCTTCGTGATGATGATTATGCTGGAACGCAGTCGCGGTTGAAGGCTGGCCGGAGATGATTGACGGCGTCGCCGAACGGCGGCGGGTGTCAACGTCTCTTCGCGTTGACATAATAGACTCGGCACTCGGAAACCGGCGTCCCGTCATCAGTCTCCAAATTCTCGCTCAGGCGCACTCGATACCAGCCCGTCTTCGTAAAGACCAATTCAGGCTCATCCCTGCCCGCTATATAAGGCTTGGTTTTCAGGCGCGCGGTATCAAGCGCCAGTTGTCGCCTGCTTTTGAACGCCTCCCAATCGAAGATCGGTTGCCGCGCGTCTGTTTTATCGGGTTGCCAGAAGCTGAGAAGGAAGTAGTCTCCGCCGGGAGCAACGACGGCCAAATCGCCGCCATGTGGCACGGACATGGTGAGTCGCAGAGAATCGCCGCGAAAGAGTTTCTGGGGCGCGCAACTAAGACGGCTCTTTCGCATCCCGCCTCTCTCGGGTGGTCGCACGGGTTTCGTTTGCTGCGCGCTGCCCTCTCTTTCCGCAAGGATGAAACTCACGAGAAGGAGGAAAAGGATTCGGCTCAATTTCATACGCTGACTCCGTTCTTTGAAAGAAGGCAATCTAACTTATCTTCTCGCCCGTCAACCTACACGCCTACCCTTGTCAGTTTGGAGTTTTAGGAGCTTTCGGCAACGTCTCTACGATATGGTCGAATCCGAGCCAGAGACTCCAACTGTGATGGTAGAAGGCGACGGGGAAAATGAGCGCGACGACGGAGAGGCAGGTCAGGACTAAATCGAAGCGCGTGTTGATGACGGGCAGCGCGGCGACGTAGAGGACGAGTATGACGAACTCCGTCGTGACCACGTTCGCCATAATCGCGCCGACGAAAAATCCGTCCTCGCGTTTGAACAGCGCGTCGCACGCGGGGCATTGATGCTTGATGTGGAAGGGACTCCCGACGATTGACGACAGGCCGCAGACCGGGCACTTGAGCCGCAGGGCACGCGACAGCGTTTTAATGATCGAGCGGCGGTCTTTCTTCACAACCTCACACGCTTCCAGTCACATCACTCGACGTTCACGTCTGACGTAATTTATTTCGCACTTGCAGGCGACGGCGGCAGGCGGTTGTACTTCCGCATGATCTCGCGCAGGCGTTCGTGGGGGATGGCTTCGGCGCGCACGTTGTCGGCTCCTGTCATCGTCTCCGCCGCGAGCATGGCGTTAGTGACGGCCTCTTCGGTCGCCTGGACGGTGGCGGCAAAGAGCGGGTCGAGCTGTTCGTTCGGCATCATCTTGAGCGCGACGGTTCCGCGTTCGGCGGCGGCTCCGGCGTTGGCCGTCGAGAAGGCTACGAAGATGTCGCCGGAGGAATTGCTGGCGATTGAGCCTTCGCGGCCAAGCCCGAGCGCGGCGCGCTTGACGAGGCGGTCGAGTTGATGCGGCAGCAGCGGGGCGTCTGTGGCGACGACGATGATGATCGAACCGAGTTCGGGGCGCGGGCGCTCCGTGAAGGCGGCGGCGCGTCCGCAGCGCGGCATGCCGCGCAGGAACTCCTGCGAAGGCGCTTCCGCACCTTCCACGCAGATCGTCGGGTCGGTGAACTCCTGCCCGACGGGGACGCCCGCGATGCGCAGGCCGCGACGGCTGCCATAGTTGCACTGCACGAGCACGCCCACCGTGTAGCCGCCGACTTCCGCCGCGACCACACGCGACGACGTGCCGATGCCGCCCTTGAACCCGTTGCACAGCATCCCCGTCCCGCCGCCGACGTTGCCTTCACTGACGCGCCCGCCCGTCGCCGTGTCGAGCGCAGAGAAGACGTGTTCGGGCTTGACGTGAAAGCCGTTGATGTCGTTCAGCACGCCGTCGTAAGTCTCCGCGACAATCGGGTAGGTGAAGAGAAACTTGCGCCCGTGCTTGATCTCCCAATCAATCGTCGCATCGCGCACGACGCCGACGCTGTGCGTGTTCGTGATGAGAATGGGTCCTTCGAGAAACCCGGATTCGCGTATCCACGTCGTGCCGGTCATCTCGCCGTTGCCGTTCAAAGGGAACCACGCGGCGAAGACCGGGTCGAAAGATTTTTTCCCGCGCGGCAAGACCGCCGTGACGCCCGTGCGCACAGGCCCCTGACCACGCACCAGCCGCCCGCTTCCCGCGATCAAAGTCGTGTGCCCGACCTCTACGCCCGCCACGTCCGTGATTGCATTGTGCGTCCCCGGCCTGCCCTCGAACGGGATGCCCAGATCACGCGCGCGCGCCTTTTGTTGCGCGACGGCGGAAGGCGCAAGCGCCGCGCAGACGAAGGCCGCGATGCACGACCACGTGAATTGAGTTATGAAACGTCGCCGGGGTTTGCCTGTGGAAGTCATCGGCTCTCGTCCTTTTCGCCCGTTGACCGGATGATTGAAGGGTTATTTCAAAACTTCGTGCAATCATTCAACCTTTGCGCCTTTTGCTTTAACTTTGCGCCTCCGGCGTGGAAAAGTTTCTCGCCGGAGGCGCAAAGAAGAAGAACGTAAGGCGCAAAGGGGAAATTTCTGAAACGAGTTATTGAGTAGCTCAACCTCAGCCGCGATTCGACGCGACCATCACGCCTTCGGCCTGCCGCTTGACGATGACGAGCGTGATGTCGTCTCCGGCGGGCGTGCCCTGCGCGAACTTGGTGAGGTCGGCTTCGATCTTGTCGCGGATGCCTGCGGCGGTGGATTCAAGGTAGCGCGCGACCGTGTTGTAGAGACGCACGGGGCCGTACTCTTCGCCCGTCGCGTTCTGCGTCTCGGAGACGCCGTCGGAATAGATGACGAGCGCGTCGCCGGGATGGAGTTGCGTGCGGCCTTCGCGATAGACGGCGTCGCCGACGATGCCGAGGGGGATGCCGCCCGCCGCGAGTTGCTCCATAGAGCCTCCGGCGTGCGCGATAAGCGGCGGGTTGTGCCCGGCGTTCAGGAAGGAGAGCGACCCCGTCGCCGGGTCGAGTTCGGCGCAGAAGAGGGTGATGAAACGGTTGAGCGGAATGGTCTCCGCAAGGTAGCGGTTGACGGCGGAGATGGTGTCGCCGAGCGTCTTGTGCGCGGGAATCTGCGCGTGCATCGCCGCGTGCAAACTCGACATCAAGAGCGCGGCAGACGTGCCCTTGCCCGACACGTCTCCGAGCGCGATGACCATCCGCCCGTCCGGTCGCTCGATGAAATCGTAATAGTCGCCGCCGATCTCATAGCAGGGGAAACTGATGCCCTGCATCTCGTAGCCGTTAAGGTGCGGCGCGCTGCTCGGCTGGAAGCGTTGTTGAATCTCGCGCGCGAGATTGAGTTCGCGCTCGAAGCGTTCGCGCTCCAAATCTTCTTCCATCAGGCGCGCGTTTTCGACGCGGATGGCAGCCACCGAAGCAAGCGTCGTCAAGACCGTCAGGTGGTCTTGCGAGAACTTGGCTTCGGCGAGCGGCGAGTCTGCGTAGATCATGCCGAAGATGCGTTCGCCGACGCCTAAGGGTACGGCGAGCACGGAGCGGATGCCCTGAATCGTCATCGTCGAGGACATGAAACGCGGATCGTGCTGCGCGTCGGAGGTGAGCACGGAGCGACCCTGCCCGACGACCTCTTCGATGATCGAGCGGCTGACGCGCACCTCGCCCGTCTCCTCTTTGCTGTTGCGAAGTTGCGCCACGCGAATCTTGAGTTCGGCGTTCACGTCGCGCAGCATGATCAGGCAACGCTCGGCGGGCACGGCCTCGAAGACGAGCGCGACGACTTGCCGCAAAGTCTCGTCGAGCGTGGCGGGCGCGAGCAGCGTGACCGAGACCTTGCTGATCAGCGCGAGCAGGTCGCTCTGCTGGACGGCGTTTGTCGCGGCGCGTGCCGAAGAGATGATCGTCCCGGCGGCGGGCGGGCGCGGCTGTTCGGACGAGCCTTGCGTGCGCGCGTCTTCGATGGCTTCGAGCAGCCCGGAGGTGGAGCGCTGGTCGGAGTTGAGCGCGATGGTCGCTTCCGGGAGCGAGGCGGACGCGTCGGCGATCATGGTCGCGCTTGAACCGGCGTCTTTGTCTTTGAAGACGATCTCGGTTTCGCCGATCTGGATGCGCCCGCCCGGCGTGAGCATGAGCGCCGCTTCGACGCGTTCGCCGTTGTAGAGCGTGCCGTTGGCCGAACCCAAATCCTGCAAGACGTAAGCGTCGCCCTCGCGCCGCACTTCGGCGTGGACGCGCGAGGCGAACGGGTCGGGAATGCACACGTCGTTGCGCGCCGAGCGGCCAATCGTGATGCGCAGGCGCCCCAGCGGAAACGTGTCGGAAGCGCGGTCGGGGTAATTGACTATTAGATCAGGCATGATTTTTAACGATGAACGCAGCAACGATGAATGATGAACGGTAAGAGGCATGATAAACGATCAGGACGGGTTTGTCTTTTCGTTCATCGTTGCAGCGTTCATCGTTCAACGTTTCTTCTTCTGTCGAGTTCCCTGCCGAGTTGTTCTTCGTAGGCGACGGACTGCGCGCGGAATTTGCCGCGTCGTGCGCGCCCGAAGTAAACGATGGCGGCGACGAGTTCGGCGCGTTTCAAGGCGCGCGGGTCGCGCCCCTCGGCGATGCTCAGGCCGAGATAATAACTGGCGTCCGAGTTGCCGCGCTCCGCCGCCGCGCGAAACTCCGCGATGGCCGCCGCCCGGTTCGTCGGCCACAACCCGACGCCTCGCTGGTACTGCTCGGAAGGCGACCCCCCGGACGCTCTCGGCGGCGTGGCTGAGGTCGTCGTTGACGCCGCCGACGCAGTCTCGACGCGCGCGGCGGCGACGGTCGGTTGGGGCGCGGGCGACGCATTGGCTTCCGGCGTCGTGCGGCCTGCGTCTTCGGCGCGCGACTCGCCGCGCGCCGCAGTCTCAAGCGCCTGCTCCTTCGCCGCTTCAACTTCCTCGTCCGTCGGCGACGGCGAGGGCAGTCCGAGTTGCCGCCTGCTCGCGGCGGCGACATCGGCGTCCGCAGACGTGGCGAGGCGACGATAAATCACGCGCGCATCACTGCTGCGACCGGCGGAGCGCAGCGCGTCGGCGTAGGCCAACTGCACCGCGTCGCGCGCGAGCGCGGCGGGCGACGCTTCGCCCAGCCCCCTGTAAGATTCCAGAGCGTCTTCGTAGAGTCCTTCGGCCTGCTGCGCCGAGGCGAGACTGCGCCATGCCTCCGCGTCTTCGGGCGCGAGTCGCACGACGGCGCGCAACTCTTCGATGGCCTCGCGCCGCGAACCGTTCGCGAGCAAGAGGCGCGAGAGCCTGCGGTGCGGCTCGACGTTCGACGGGTCGAGCACGGCGGCTTCGCGCAGGCGCGCCTGTGCCTCGGAAGCGTTGCCCGCAGCGATGAGCGCGTCGGCCTCGCGGAGCTTCGCGTCCGCCAGTTGCTTCGGATCGTCCGTCGCGGGAACGCCGGTTTCGCCGCTCGCGGTCACGGCGGGCGTCGGCGCTTGCTCGCCGCGCCACGCGCGCGAGCCGAACCACATGGCGACGACCACGCAGCCGATGGCGACGATTGACAAGATCGCCAGCCCCGCTCCGAGCCACACGCGCAGGGCGCGAGACTCGGTCGAACGCGCGGCGGTAGAGGCAGGCGACGGGTGCGGCGCGTTCGTCGTCGTCGCCGGCGCTGTCGCGGGTTGGAGAGAGCCTGTGGGCGAGAGCGTCACCTGTTGCGGCGCGGAGTTGAATTGCGGTTTGCCGCTCGTGCGCGTGGCGACGGCGGCAGCGGCGGCAGCGGCGTCTGCCGGTAAATCGCGCGACGTGAGCGGCCTGACGGGGATCGTGATCTGCGTCTGCTCCGGGTCGAAATCGTCGGACGGCGAGTTGTGTTGCTGCGGCGGCGACGATGCGCTGCCGTTGCCGGAGCGCAACATGTCGTTCATCTCGGCGCGCGAGACTTCGGAGGTGTGCGCGGCGGCTGACTGCTGCGGCGCGGGATGGGCGACGATTTCGTCCGTCGTGTTCTGGTTGGAGAGCGGGACGGTGTTGGCGATGGGCGAGATGCCGTCGCCCGCCTCGCCTACGCGCTTGAGTTGCATGCCGCAGTGGCGGCAATAGCGCGCGTCGGGCGGGGCGAGAATGTCGCAACTGGGGCAGGTCTTCGTCATCCGTCTCCTCTTGAACGGTGGCCGATGAAGTTCTAACTAAAGTTTAACGCACGCGGGGGCGTGCGGTGATGGCGCCGGAGCGCTCGCGCACGACAATGGTTCCGGCGATGCGGTCGTGCAGCGCGCGGCCTTCCGAGTCGAAGGCGGCGAGGAGAAAGCCGAGGCCGAGTGTGAGGAGAGAAACCAGATAGCCGACGGTGTGGCGCAAGGTGGCGTGGCCGAAGCCGAGCCGCTCGCCGTCGCGCCTCTCGATGCGCAAGCCCGTCGCCCACTTGCCGACGGTCGCGCCCGTGAAGACGGGCAGCACCAGAAAATTCAACAGGAGCACGCCGAGGCTCGCCAGGTAGCCGAAGCCGAGCGTCGCCTCGCCCGTCATGCGCGCGCTGCCGCCGAGCGTGCGCGCCAGGAGCGTCGCGAAGGCGATGATGGCGACGGCCAAAGTGTAATCGACGAGCAACGCGCCGCACCTGAGCGAGAAAGGCGCGCGCACCCTGCGCCGCCGCGCCTCCACGACGACGCTCCCGCGTTCTCGCACGTGCCCTTTACGCTCCCCTAGCCTCGCTTCCATCTGTGTCATTGTAAAAACGTCCGTTGTCCGTCGTCAGTTGTCCGTTGTTCTTTGCCTGTCGTCGGTTGTTCGATTCCGTCTTTAGCAACTCGACTGGCAAGCCACATGCGACGGACAACTGACCAGTGACAACTGACTATCCGATCAAAAAGTGGAGCGTGGTTTCGCCGAGGCGCAGTTTGTCGCCGCTCTCCAGCGCGCGCGGCTGGTGCGGCGCGAGACGCAAGGAGTCGTTCAAGACCGTGCCGTTGACCGAGCCGAGGTCTTCGACGAGGTACACGTCGCCTTTGCGGAAGATGCGCGCGTGGCGGCGCGAGATTTTGGTCTGCGGATCGAACTTCGACAGGTCAACCTCCGGGAAAATCTGCGAGTGCGGGTCGCTTCTGCCGATGTGGCTCGACTCCTTGTGCAACTGAAACGACGAATCAAGCTCGGTTGTTCCCATCACGACGAGTTTCGCCGTCGCGCGCGCCGTCCGCAAGGCCGCGCTCGCCACCGCGAGCGGCTGGCGCTGGCCGCAGTGCGCGCAGTACACGTCGTCGTAGGCGATGCGCCCGCCGCAGAAACCGCAATAGACCATCTCGACCTGCATCGTCTTCATGCCGGTGCGGTCGTTGCCGTGCGCCGTGCCGTAAGTGACCGCCCCGGCGCGCAGTTTTTCGAGATGTGCCGAGAGCACGTCGCGCAGTTCCGCCGCCGAGCGGAAACGATCTTCGGGCTTGTAGCCGACGGCGCGCATCAGGATCGACTCCATCTCGTTCGAGAGCGAGGGCGCGAGTTGGCGCGGGCGCGGGTTCTTGTTGAAGTCGAAGATCAGGAGCGGGTTGTCCTGCGGGTCTGAGCCGGTCAGGAGATGAAACATGGTCGCGCCCAGAGAGTAGATGTCGGAGCGCGGTTCGACCTTGCCGCTGAAGAGTTCGGGCGGAGCATACCCCATCGTGCCGACCGCCGTGACGCCCTTCTCCTGCACGGAGACCCAGCGCGCGATGCCGAAGTCTATGAGCATGACGCGCCCGGAGTTGCCGTCGATCATCAGGTTGGCGGGTTTGAGATCACGGTAGATGATCGGCGGGTTGCGGCGGTGCAGGTATTCGAGCACGTCCGCGACCTGCATGCCCCAGTCGGCGACGGTCTTCTCGTCAATGCGCCCGCCGGGGGCGTTGCGGAGGCGCGCGAGGAAGTCGCCGCCGGAGATGTACTTCATCACGAGGTAGAAGCGCGCCGCATCCTCGTCGTAGAAGTAATCGTAGATGGTCGGGATCGAAGAGTGTTCGAGCGAGGCGAGGAGCATCGACTCGCGTTTGAAATCGTTGATGGCCTTTTCGTGCTGCGACTCGTCGATGTTCGACTGGATCATCTCCTTGACGGCGCGCGGCTGGTCGCCGAGGTTGCGGTCGCGCGCCAGATAGACCGCGCCCATGCCGCCGCCGCCGATGCGCCGCACGATCTCGTAACGCGAATAGAGCATCGTGCCGGGTTCGAGTTGCTTGGCCTGTTGACGCAGCCGACCCGTCGAGCCGCGCCGCGCCGTGCCCGCGACGGCGTTCGTCCGGTTGCCGCCGCCTGTACCGCCGCCGGTGCCCCGGTCGCCGCCCGTGACATGCCTGCTCTCTGCCTGAGCGTTCCCCACCGCGTCAGCCCCTTCGCCCGCGGCCACCGCCGGAGACTCCGCAATGCCGCCCGCATCCGCCTTATCTTTCAACTCCGCAGAAGCTTCCGCCGGTTGCGCCGCGCCGCGCACCTCGCCCGTCGATTTGACCGGTGATTCCACCGGCGACGATTCGACCGCCGCACGCGATTCGACAACTTCCCGTTCATCCTGTGCAACAGGCGACGCAGAAGACTCTTCCTCGCTCGCACCTTCGGGCGAGTCCGACGCCGACTTCTCTTGTACGGCCTCCGGCTTCTCTTTAACCTCTACGGGCGTAGCCTCGATGCCGAGCGCGAAGGCCACCGCCGCTTCGGCATTATTCACCCCCGCGACGGACGCAGTTCCGCCTTGCGGTAGAGGCATCCCGCAGTCGCCGCAAAAGCGATCCGTCGGCGTAACTTCCGCCCCACATTTTGGACAGGAGGACATTGCTTCAATCTTAAGGAGTCAGAATTCAGAATATCAGGAGTCAGAATAAATACGAGCTGCACCGCTTTTATTCTGACTTCTGTATTCTGAATTCTGAATTCTACTTCGTCACATGAAACCGTAAAAACGTCTTGCCGATGATGATCTCGTCGCCATCGTTCAAGGGTTGGCGGTCGCCGGGGAGCAGGCGACGGCCGCGATTGATAAAAGTGCCGTTCGTTGAACCCAAATCTTCGATGTAATACTGCCCGCCGCGCCGCGTGATGCGCGCGTGGCGGCGCGAGACTTTGGCTTCCGGGTCGTCCGAGTCGAGGTCTACGTCGGGGAAGATGCCGCTGTCGGCGTCCCAGCGCCCGATGTAGGCTTCGTCTTCGTGGACGGGAAATTCTTTGCCCGCCGAACGCCCGCGATTGATGACGAGCGCGGCGTGCGCCACGTGCGACGTGCCTGCGGCGCGTGGTGGCGGTGTCACCGCCGCCGGTGTCGCGCGCGCGGCGGCGGAAGTTCTCAAGGCCGACGCCGATTCGGAGACGACGACGGGCGACGGTTCTCCGTCTTTGCTTCCGTCGTGTTTGGTCGGCGCGTCGGGCGAAACCACTTCCGCCGCCGCCGACGCTGTGGGCTCGGCGTCGCTCACGACGGTCATGGGTTTATTGAGCATTTGCAGGATGGGCGTCCGCGCGTCCGACGCACGCTTGCCTCCTCCTACGGCGGCGCGTCCCGCCGCGCCTGCCGACGCGAGCGGTAGCCCGCATTCGTCGCAGTATTGCGCGCCGTCAACATTTTCCGTCTGGCATCGCTCGCAGGTGATCATCGTCCGCCGCCCCGGTTGCTGCTAATACACAAAGGTGATTGTAGCGCGAAACGGAAAAGCTAGTAAATCGTTAAAGGCCGTAAATCGAGAATCGTAAATTGTAAATAGAAGGAAAACGGGTTTTCTCCATTTCACGATGCACCGTAGCGGCCTGCTGCCGGGCAAAACCCTTCACGCAGGCGTTCAGGTCGGAGAGGGCTGCTGCTGCTGCCAGCGTGCGGGTGCTGTCGTCTGCAAAAGACGCGCGCTTGCGGCAGCGCTCCCTGACATCGTTTAGTTCTGAATCCGAGATTTTGAAACTGTTTTTGCGCTTCGGACGTAAAAGGTTTGTCGGCACGAGCGTTATACTTTAGAGAAGCGATGTCGCTCGCCCGAAAGGTTGTGTTTATCCCGACAGCACGCTCCATCCCCTAGTTAAAGGAAGTTGAAGACGTATGGCTCTCAGCCGGAAGAAGAAAATCATCATCGCGGTGTCGGCGGTGGCGGTCATCGCCCTCGTCGTGATCATCAGCGTGTTCGCCGGGCGGAAGGACGAACCGGAAGTGACGGTTGTGAAAGTGCAGGTGCGCCCCGAACTGCGCTCGACCGTCACGGCTTCGGGCGAGGTGCGCCCGATCAGATTCATCAACCTGACGAGCGAGGTCAACGGTCGCATCGAAGAGATTTTCGTTAACCCGGGCGACGCCGTGACAAAAGGCCAGCCGCTCGTGCGCCTCGACCCCACGCAGTTGCAGTCTTCGCAAGAGGCGCAGACGGCGGGCGTGCAGGTTGCCATCAGCGACGTGCAGAACGCGCGCTCCGCCGTCACCGCCGCCGAGAACAACGTCTCGCAGGCGCAGCAAGCCCTGACGGTGGCCGAGGCCGGGCTCTCGCAGGCGCGGCAGGGCGTCGTCACCTCGCAAACGAGCGTTGACCGCGCCCAGGTTGATCTCAACACCGCGCAGCGCGAACTCAAACGCCAGACAGAACTCGTCGAGGCGGGCGTCTCCTCGCGCTCCGACTACGACGCGGCGCGGGATCGTCTGGAGCAGGCGCAGGTCGCCCTCAGAACGGCGCAGGCCCAACTACAACAGCAGAAGATCGCGGTCGAAGAATCCAGGGCGCGCGTCAACCAGCAGAAGATTTCGGTGCGCGACGCGCAGATCGGCGTGCAGCGCGCGCGCACGGGCGTCGCTTCGAGCGAGGCGCGCGTCAACCAGCAGCAGGCGATTCTTCGCGGCCAGTCGAGCCAGCGCTCGAAGGCCACGCAACTGTCGCCCCTGACCGGCGTGATCGCCGACATCCCCGCGCGGCAAGGCCAGTTCGCGCTCGCCAATCTCACCTCCACGGCTCTGATGACCATCGCCGACATGTCCACGATCAACGTCGAAGTCAACGTTGACGAGACGGAGATCGGGAACGTCGAAGTCGGCCAGCAGGCGAAAGTCAAGATCGACGCGCTCGGCGAAAAAGAGGTCGAGGGCGTGGTCACGCAGAAGAACCCGCTCGCCGTCGGCAAGTCCGACGCGACGGGCGGCGGCCTCCAGAACCGCGTCAACGTGCAGGAGGCGAAAGAGTTCAAAGTCATCGTCGAACTCAAGAACATGCCCGACGACGTGCGCAACGCCCTGCGCCCCGGCATGACCGCCACCGCCAACATCACGACGAAGACGAAACAGAACGTGCTCGCCGTGCCGCTTCAGGCCGTGATCGAGAAAGCGCCGCCCCCGCCCGCGGCGGGCGGGGGCGGCGCGTCGCCCGCGCCGACCGCGCAGGGCGAAAAGCCGAAAGAGATCAAGGGCGTCTACGTGCTCGAAGGCAACAAGGTGAAATTCCTGCAAGTCGAAACGGGCATCACGTGCGAATCGGACATCGAGGTCGTGAGCGGTCTCAAAGAAGGTCTGGAAGTCATCACGGGGCCGAGCCGCGTCTTGCGCACGCTGAAAGAGAACGCGAGCGTGAAGAAACAGACGCGCGCGCCGGGCGCGGGCGACGGCAAAGCGGGCGAGA
>DASQDV010000189.1:0-14473 GCA_035633995.1 Pyrinomonadaceae bacterium
GCCTTCGTCGCGCAGCTTGAGGACGGCCATTGCCGTGAAGCTCTTGGTCATCGAGGCGATGCGGAAGACCGAGTCGGGCGTGACGGGCGCGCGCGTCTGCGTGTCCTGCACGCCCGCCGTCTTCACCCAGACCAACTCCCCGTCTATGATGATGCCCAGCACGGCGCCCGGCCTCCGGTACCGCTCGAACCAGACCGCAAACTGCCGCTCGATCTCAGGGAAGGCGGCCGCCAGCTTGCGCTCTCTCTCCGGGTCGGCGAAGCGCGGCGGAGGCATCGCCCCGGTCGAGAAATTGCGCTCCTGCGCGCCCGCGCCCGAGACGCACACGAGGGAGACGAGCAGTAAGGTGGTCAGGACTGTTATGAGCCTCCGGGCGTGACGCATCTTAAAACCTCCGCGATGAGACGAAATCTGATAGGAAGGCATGCAGTAGAACGTCGGCGAGTATAAACAGAACCGTGTTAGGAAGTGAACTCCCTGAGAGTCTTCTAACGGCAATTATGTAAAAGTGACCTAACGCCGGAATTAACCCCTGCTACGCTTGCTTGAAAAATTCAACGTATTTCTGCACCACCGACTCAGGCAGATACCGCTTGCCGGCCTCGCGCGCTCGGGCGCACGCGCGCTCATAAAACTTTTCATCACGATAGAGTGCGACAATGGTCTCAATCCATTCTTGCACATCAGCCGCCGCGACGGGCCGGCGTGTCTGAGGTGTTAGAGTCGAGGGAAGCGGCAGGATGAATCCGCCACCCGCGCAGTTTTCAGGGAGACCACCCCGTTCGCTCGCAATCACCGGAATGCAGTTGACTAACGCCTCCGCGACCACGCGCCCGGAAGCCTCTTCCACCACAGAAGGGACAAGCAGCAGACGCGTGTGCGCGTAGAGGCTGCGTGGAAGGCTCGTACTCGGTCGCAGGATAAGGCTGCGGTGGCGTCTGAGGTCAAAGCCTGCGACAAACCCTGCTTGCACCAAGAGGCGACTGGTGCTACGCGACTCAATTACTTCAAACGGGATTTCCGGGAAGCGCATCCCCATTTCCTCCGCGAGCCGCGCGACGAACATGACCCCCTTCCCGATGGAAGGGTTAATCATCGTCACGCGTCGAGGATTGCGCTCAGGCACCAACACGTCTTCAAGGTGCAGGGGAGTGGGAAGCGGCGTACTGCGTAGACCGAGCTTCTCACGATAGCGGGTTGAGAGAAATTCGCTCGGCGTCAGGACGGCGTCAATCTGGTCGAAGAACCGGTGGGAAAAATAGCCAAGATTGAAGAGCGCGAAAACTACGCGGCAGCCGATTGAGCGAGCAAATCGTTGCCGCCGCACGTCGCCCTCCTGCCCTCCGTATGTCAACAGAATATGCGGGCGGAACGTCGCCAGTTCCTCCGCGAACAAAAAGTCGTATTGAGCGCCGGAGGTCTGCTGCCAGTTAGACGGTTGCTCGTCACCTGTATCGAGCAGTGTGTGCTCAATCTCGCGGTGAATGTAGCGGAATACTTTTGCCTCCCCGCTCTCTGTCTGGTGTTGAAAGTGAATACCGGCGGTGGCGAGGGCGCGGCGCACATCGAAATGTTCGTTCCCCTCGCTGGCGGACGTGGCTAAGGTGCGGACGTTGAAGCTGGCGGCGGCGAGCATTTCGCAGATGGTCGTCGCCGTGCGTGCCGCGCCGCTCGCAGGGTCGTGCGGAAACTGCGGCAACGCTAGCAGCACGCGCCGCTCTGTTGTTAGGCTCTCGACGCCCACCGCTCGGCCTCGAACAACGGCATACAGGATAGCTCCGGCTGCGACAACTCCTCCGCCAGCAGGGCGATTCCGACATCGCCTTTATAAAGACTGGCCCGCCTCTCGGTTCGATGGGCGAGCAGCGCGGCGCGTTCGCATAGCGTGCTCGCGCGGTCGAGCCACAGCCGGTTGCCCGTCTGCCGATACAGCCCGAGCAGAGCGAACCCTTGACCGGCATGACCGCAACATAGGCTTCCGTTCACGCGCCTGATAGAATCGAGCGACTCCCAGACGTGACTTGCCGCGCCCTCGGCCAGACGGAGGAACTGCGCGCCTCCCGTGAGGCGATACGCCAGCGTCCAAAGCAGCACGTAACCTGCGCTGCCATGACACCAACCCGTGCGCGGCGCGCGGTCGCTGGCGGATTCTCCCATCCGTAGAGGCCACGCCGCGCTCGCACCGTTCCACTTTGCAAAGGACGCAAGCTCGTCTAGTTTCTCGCGTAACCCGTCCGGCTCAGTTCGAGTAGCTTCATGCCAACGCAACGCAGCGTAAAGCAGCCCGGCCCAACCATGTGCGATGCCGAGCCATGTGACGACGCAGGGCTGCCGTATCTGTTCGTTCGCGACGCGCTCCCAAATCGAGCCGCGAGTTCGCTCGCCCAGTTCGTATAACGAGGAGCGGTCGAGGTGTTCATGTTCCGGCAGTGCTTCATACATCAACGCACATCCGAGCAAGACGCTCGAAGAACCTACTGTGACATCCACGTTGTCCCAAGACGCGTCGCAGACGGCCTGGAAACTTCGGATTGATTTGTTGGCCGTGTAGAAGTCGCTCATCGCATGGCTGATTAACGTCTGCACACATTGAACGCCAGTCGCGCTGTGATAGAGCGAGAACGGGCCGACGACCTCCGGCGTGATGCCCACTTCAAGACTATGGAATGAGCCGGGCTGCGACGAGTTCTCCCTCGACCATGATGACCATAAATCGGCTGTCGCCAAAAGCTCCGGGTCTTCTCGCAAGCACGCCAGACGATAGAAGAAATAAGCCAGGCCGCTCGCTCCATAGTTCACCGAGCAGTAAGGCTCGTCAACCAGTCCAGTGTGAATGCTCGCGTCGAAGCGTTTGAACTGTTGCAGCACGTCCTCAAGCAGTTGGTGCGATGCCAAAAGAGAATCGTTTGGGGATTGACTCAGGTGTGCTTGCCTTAATTCGGTGGCGCGCGCGAACTCCTCTGTGAATTGCGTGACGGAACCGTAACGGTCGGACGGTTCCTTGCTGAGCGCTTTCGTCAGCACTTGCTCCACGGGCGGCCATGACTCATGCCCGCAAGCCGTGAAAGCGCGTGGACCCTCTTCGCTGATTTGCCGAAGCCAGCTTTCTCTCTCAAGACTGAAATCTAAATAGTGACTGCCGGTTAAGAGAAAATAGCAGAGCGCGGCCAGCGCGTACTGCTCGGAGGCGGGTGTGGCGCGCGGCGGTGGTTCCCCGCGCTGGAGTGCGCGGCAGTATTCGGGTTCCATGTACTCGGGGATGCCGCCGCGTCGTCGCGGCAGCAGCGAACGCGACTCATCCATGCACCAACTAAGGCCGAAGTCGAGCAGCGTAACCGCGCCATCTTCACCGACACGCACATTGCCCGGATGGATGTCTCCATGAATCACCCTGCGCCCGTGCAGCCATTCGTAGGCTTGCAGAATGCGAAGGCACAACCGGATGAGTTGGGGTGAATGTTGTAGCCCGGCGGGGTGACAAAGCGTGCGCGCGGCTGTCGATGCATCTACACCCGCGCACCATGTTGTCACGAGATAAGCGCGGCCTTCATAGTGTCCACGCGAGATCAGCGCGGGGGAGTAACCAACCGCCAAAATCTCTAAAGTTGCCGCTTCGCGTTCGAGCATTCTTTCAGACTTCTCCTGCGCTTCTGGCCGCAGAATTTTTAAGGCAAGTTGCTGCTGCGCCTCGTCAGCGACTTTATAAACCTCTACATCCTCGAAGATGTGAACGCACGAGAGAACACGATAATCACTGACGCTGCTCATCTCTGGTAGCGTGGGCTGAATCTCTTCTGCCTGGACTGAGCCGGAGACGACGAGCAATTGTAAGCGGCGCATTCGCTCGATGAGCGGCAGCGCGGCGTCGAGCATCTGCACAGGATCGGACGCGGAGGTATAGCTATAGCTCAGCACCGCCTCTACGACCGTCTTCGGGGAGCGAAACTCTCGAATCAAGTCGGCGGCACCCGAATCCACCACGAGAGAGTGTCCGCGCGAGCGCGGGCGACTGATGAGATAGTCGCCCGCTTCGATGCTCAGGCGTTTCTTCAACTCCGGTTCCAGAGTTTCAATCGGCACGAGCAGGACGCCCGCCGGTAAAATCAGAACATCATTAGCCTTCATCTCTCGTCTGTGCCCACTCAACGTTCACGGGCGTCCATGTTCTAATATCCACGCCTTCAATCTTCATCCGCTGCAAGGCAAATTGCCACGGCTCCAACTCCGTCTCCGCCGGCAATTCTTTGGCCGCCAGTAGCGCGACAGCTAAACGATCTGTCACCCACCGCCGCCAACTCGTGCCTTGCCACGCTGAGAGTTGTTCATCTCTCGGCGGATCCATCCCCCATGACATAAGTCCGGCTGCATCAATTTCGGCTGTAAAGGGTATACCGTGAGCACGAACGCCCCCTAACTTCGGGAGCAAAGCGTTAACGGTGGCGGCGAGCTGTTCGAGTGTCGGCACGTAGACCACGAATTTATCCGGTCTCAGAATTCCGTATAAATCCCGCGCGAGCTTGAACGCGGGCAAGTCCAGCTCGGTCAGAACCGGCAGGACAATACGCAAGGTCTCGCGCAGGTCTTCGCAGCGGGGGCTAAGGTAGAGCTTGTACGCAGAAGGCGTGCGCGGTTTGCCGCGCGCACGCCAGGAAAGCCAGTCAGGGTTGTCGGGCGAGGCCGCGAGTAATGTCCACTCATGGTTGAGCACTTGACGGTTGACGCCGCCCGCTTCCAGTCCTAAATAATCCGCAAAGTCCCGCCGTGTGTGGATGCGTTGCGTCCAACGCGGTGAGGCAGGGATGCGATTATAGAAATAGAGACGCGCCGAAAGCGCCGGAGCATGCCCACACTCCAAGGCCTGACCGTATTGCAGAGCCTGAAGCGACAGGCGTGCCAGGCGTCCTTCGTCGCTCTGCTCCGGCGCACACAGTCCCATCATTTTCGCTGCCCCTGCGCCGGTCACGAAGTCGTCTCCGAGTTGAACTTCCAACACTGAATCCAATACCAGACGAACGAGCGTCGAACCTCGTTGCGCGAACTCCCGTCGTGTGTCAGTGGGCAATGAGCGGGGCGACCGCAATGACTCAAGCAGTTGAGCCGTATTGCGACAGACCGCCTTCACCGAGAGGCCGGGCGCCGATGGCAACAGAACGCCACAAAATTCCGGGTCATCACCTTTTGCACCCAGTCGATGCCGGTCAGCTTCGGTCAGTTGGTCAAATGAAATAAATTTGTAAGAGGGGTTAAAGCGAAAGGTGCGACCGAGCAGCGCCCGAATCGCGTGTGAGTACTGCGGCGAGCCATCACTGGCAACGACAATAGTCGAGAGGGGTTCAGCATTCATCCCGGATGATTCAAGGTTCGCAGCATCCCGCTCGTTGCTGCCGCCATTGTTTATGTTGTCGGGATGCTCTTGGGGTTATCTACGGTTGAGTCCAAATGGGCGCGGCTGTGGTGCCGTCTACTTTGATCTCTGTTGGAGCTGTGCCTTTTGCTCCTGTAGCTCACGCAGCGCAGAGGCAACGTGCTTTTCCAGAAATTGAATCTCTTCCAGGCTCTGTGGGCGCATTTGCTCCTCAAGGACGTGAATCTTATTCTGAATCGGCACACCCACATTGTTCTTCGCCAGTCCATAGAGCAACAACTGGCGAAGCTCAAGTTGATAAGGTGGGTCAATAAAGTTGTAGGGCGAGAGTTCAAGGAACTCGCCGCTATCGAGACACTGCATGCCGCATTCGGAAGTGCAGGAGCCGACCGTCGCGCTGCCCGCATCCGAACAGCCAGCACAACCGCCGCTTCCTCCGCTTTCGGCGAGGTCGAAACGGCCACGCGGGACGACCGTCACGATGAGGTCTTTGAATTTGAACGGCATGAGGAAACTCCTTTAATAGTTGCAGGGGCTAACTCCGGCCACCGCCGGAGTTTCGCGTCTCGGCTCTGGTGGTTGATGCAACGCGCCCGTCCGATGTTTTTGAGAAAGCCGCTATCTCTTCGAACCTCCGAAGAGGCAGCCCTTCATTGGCGGTTGGAGCTTGGCCTTCTGCTGCTGCAAATCCTGCATCACGCTCGTGAGTTGCTTTTCGAGCATCTCAATCTCTTCCAAGCTCTGCGGGCGCATCTGTTCTTCAAGAACGCGAACGTCTGTCTGGACTGGCACTTTCACGTCGCTCTTCGCCAATGCGTAGACCAGGAGTTGGCGAAGCTCAAGCTGGTAGGACGGATCAAGGAACTTATACGGGCCGTCTTCGAAAACCTCGCCGCTGGCTAAACAACGAATCCCGCATGAGGCAGTGCAGGAGCCCTGCGACGCGCTGCCCGCATCCGAACAGCCACCACAGCCGCCGCTTGCAAAGACGTCGAAACGGCCACGCGGGACGACCGTGAAGATTAAGTCTCTAACTTTGAACGGCATAAGGAAACTCCTTTAGGCTGAAAGGTAACAGCCCACGCCGGACAATGGAGGGAGTCCGGCAGTATCGGTGTCGGTTTTCAATCAGTATCGAGCTTCAGAGTTCTGTGTGACCACTGCAAAAAAGTTTATGCCTACTGTTACTGGAAGTCAATAAAATCATCATCCGTTGCAAAGCGGTTCTTTAAGAAGTTAGTGAGAGCCGACCATCGGCGGCTACCGTTCTCAATCAGTGTCGATAAGAACGCAGCCTATCGTGAGGCATTTACCACGGTAGTGTTGCAAAAAATATTTTAGCCACAATTACTTGTAGCGATAAGGTCGCTGTGACCTCAATATCTTGTGTGGTCAGAAAGTTTTTGCAACACTGCCGAATTTAGTCGCCGTAGGCGGACTGCTTCTTTTTAATGTTTTGTATAAACCGGCGTTCAGCCGGCAACGACCGAACTTGTCGGGTTCAGCTTAAGTGGGAGGGAGAGTCGCCTGTAAGGCTCAACGAGTGGGGTTATCCTACACCAGTAATATGGCGATCTTGATGCTATCAGGGCGTTCGGCCTAAATTTATGCAACCAGACAAGAACAGAGTGTTTGCTTAATGAGCGCGGGAGGCGTATCCTTAGGCTATCCCCTGAAAGTTCGCTGATGCGTTCTCGACTCACCTGAGACCCGCTCCCATCAGCCTCACGTCTCCACCTAATTCATCGCGCTAGGAACATACCATTATGCAACTCCCTCGCATTGCATGCGCTACCTTCTTCGGCGGTCACAAGCGTTGCTCACTGGAAGCGCAGTCTGTCTGTGCTAACCACGAGTACTGCATGCGACGGCGAACATGTTTTACGTCCCATGTTCCGTTGATGAAATGATAAACCCCGCCGCCACTTGCAGGTGGCGGCGGGGCCTTGTTGACCACACACCCTCTGCCGCACTCTTTGCGCAGAAGAAGATGTTTAGCCGACAGCAGCATGCATCTTAGCGTAAGGGTGCGACGGGGCACAACTTTAAGGAGATTCAAATGAGAGACTCTGGAAAGCCCGGCGCCAAACGCCGCCTGCCGACCGTTGCACTGTTAGCCGCCTTCGGCATGTTACTCCTAATCGCCCTGACGACGGGCGGCGGAGCGACAGCCCAGAGGCCGGAAAATGTTCAAACGCCGGTAGACCTGAAGCAAGTGGCGTTATCGCGTCTGGCCGCTCGCCACGGCGTTTCGCCGGTCGACCTGGACATAGTGAATTCGGGCGAGGCGCGGTACTCGTTGCTGAACAAAACTGCCTTCAACTTCAAGGTGCGTGACAAACATGGCAGGCGTATCACTGGCATAACCTTAAGCGCCGACGGACAGGAGGTAAACTCTGAGGAGTTGGCGGCGGGTGAGGAAGCCGCCCGTACTGCAAAATATGGAAAACTTGACCCGGCGCTGTCTAGGCATCTGGAAACCGCAATAGCTTATGAACCTATCGAAGTAATTGTGTGGCTCAGAGGGCCTCAGCACGAAGGGCCGCGGCGTCTCCGGCGCAGGAAGGGCGGTGAACAGCCTCTCAGACAAGACGAGTCGGATGAGTTTCTGAGGGGAGTGGACGCGAAACTCAAAGCCGCCGTGAAACCGGTTGTCGCACCTGTGGCCGCGAAGCTGGAGCGTTTGGGCTACGCCGTGACGACGGATGATTTCACCCCGGTAATCTATGTGAAACTGACGCCCGCAGCGATCAGCGAGGTCGAGCGCTGGGGCGAGGTCGAGCGAATTTACCTTTCCGAGCGCGCTTACCAAGCTCTGAACGTAGCCCGCGATACGATAGAGGCCGACGTAGTTAACGCCAGAGGGTTCGACGGCACCGGCATTAAAGTGGCACAGGTCGAGGTGGGCGGCCGCGTCGCGAGCGGCAATCCTAATTTGTCCGGGATGAGTCACAGTACGGTGTACCAGTGCGCAAACAATGATGCCCACGGCACAGGGGTCGCCGGGATCATCCGCAGCACCCACGCCACCATTCGCGGCATCGCGCCCGGGGCGAATTTGTGGGCGGGCGGCTCGTGCGGCGGGGTGGAAAGCGAACTCCATAGTCAATCGACGGCAGCCGCCGACTGGGGCGCGCGCGCTATCAATTTGAGCTTCAGCCGGGAGTCCGCCTTGGCCGTCAGCTCGCATGACCGCTTCTACGACCGGATGGTCATCAACCGCTTCCGCACCATCGTCGTGGCCGCGGGCAACCGGGCCGCTGGCACCCTGCCCGATGGCACGCCGTGTCCTAACACCGACGGCAACGTCACGTCTCCGGGACTGGCCTATAACGTCATTACCGTCGGCAACTACAACGACCAGAACACCGTGGACTGGGCTGATGACGCGGTGGGGCCGTGCTCAAGCTGGGGTGACCCGATCTCGTCTCACAACGACCGCGAGAAGCCGGAATTGGCTGCCCCGGGCACGCTGATCACTACAACCTCAATCGCCGCCCCGTGGGATAATTATACCGACACGGGTACGAGTTTCGCTGCCCCCATGGTGACCGGCGCGGCGGCTCTGATGATGCAGCGCGACCTCGTCTTGAGTTCCAACCCGGAAGCTGTCAAGGCCATCCTGATGGCGACAGCCGTCAACGACATTGAGGACACGACGACGGTTTTGAGCGAGCGCGACGGAGCTGGCGGGGTCGCCCTCGACCGCGCCGACAACGTGGTCAGGGATGTCAACGGCAGTTGGGACACGCGGGCTTACACCTGTAGTGCCGCGAACTTCACCAGGCTGACGACGATGACGCTGGCCGCAGGGGTGCGTGCCCGCTTCGTCATCTCTTGGACGAACAACCCCAGCTATTCGAGTTACGCCACCCAGCCGGGCGCAGACCTCGACCTCGAAGTGGTCGATTCCGCGGGAAACCTGGTTGCCGCCACGTATAAGTGGGACGATACCTATGACATCGCGGAGTTCACCCCGACTGTCGCCGGCACGTACCATTTGGAGGTGTACAAGAACCGCTGTAGCTATAACCCGCAGTACGTGGGCTGGTCTTGGTATCAAGGCACTTAGGGCACGCGGAGGTGAGGCGGAAGCGGACGGGGGCACGCGTGCCCCCATCCGCTTCCGGTTATTTCGGCTTTGCTCCGTGTGCACTCCCCAACACTCAACCGGCATCAAAGAAGATGTCTCCGGCAAGGTTTTGCCAGGCGGCTGTCAATACGCCCATGTAAACCTGACATAGAGCCGGAGACATTTGTAAGGTTGGTCACTCTCTCCCATACACCTGCCATGACAGTACTCATGACAAGCCAGTCCAGAGACATACGGACGAAGGAGAGTGAAATGAAATGTTCGGGATCACCTCGTAGTTATCGTGGGTTGGTACATACCATTATGTCGGTCGTTTTAGGCGTTTCAATCATCACCGGCAATGCGGAGGTGACCGCGCAAGAGCCGCCAAACTTAAAACAGGCGGCGCTTGAACGCGTGGCAGAGCGTCACGGCCTTTCGGTGATCGACCTTCAGGTAGCCGGCGGGCCGGCAACCGGCCATTACCCGCTACAGAACAAGACCGTCTTCCACTTCAAAGTGCGTGACACGCGCTCCCGACAGATATACGGGGTTGCACTCGACGATGCTGCGCGCGAGGTCGATGTGGAAAATTTACAAGCCGATGAGAACGCTTTACATGAGGTCAAGTATGGAAAACTTGATCCGAGGCTTGCCGAACGGGTGGCGGAGGTTACGGATGAAACACCCCTCACGGTGAGTATTTGGCTCAAGATGCCGCCCGGGGAAGATGTCGAACAATCCCGGCGTGGGAGGAGAAGGCGCGGTGAGTTGCGGGCGACGCATAACGAAATCGCTGCGCTCGAAAGGCGGGCGGAGGCGCGACTGGCCGCCGGGGTGAAGTCGGTCGTGGCTCCCGTCATCGCACGACTGGAGAGCATGGGGTATGCCCCGACGACCCTCGACGGCTCCCCCATCATCTATGCCGTGCTGCCAACTGCGGCGATCAAAGCGGTGGCAGTGTGGAAGGAGATTGAGCGCATTTACCTGTCTGAGCCTGCCTCCGCTACCGGAAGTCTTCAGCCAGTGACAACTCATGTCAGGCCGGATGTTATGGCGGACGCTGTTCCCTTCGAGAACTTGGGGCAGGGAAACTCGTTCAATGCCGCGAACTCGTTTGGTAAACCGACTATTCTGATATTCGGCAACAAAGGTGAGGCGGCACGCTTCACCGAACTACTGAACGATAAAACTAATGCTAAGCGAATAGAAGAAGTTGATTTTACCCGCGATTGGGTAGTTGTTGTCGTCCTTGGCATTAGGCCGAGCGGCGGCTACGGCATACAAATTCAGGGGGTTAGTCGCGCGCCGGATGTGGTGAAACTGCGCGTTAAGTTGACAAACCCTGACCCTCAGCGGTCTGTCACACAAGCCCTCACCTATCCATACCATCTCATCAAGATACAGAGACGTAAACTCTCTATACCTGCCGGAACTAAATGGGCCGTCCATGCCCTGTCGGGGGAGTTGATTGCACAGACAACATACCCGCAGCAATCTCCGGCGATAGAGAGTACTACTATAAAAATCAGGTAGTACATTGGGCAGTGTTGCGAAAATTATTTTCAAACGCGGAAGGTCGCTGGCGACTCTTTCTCAGGCGGCGATCTGAAAGAGCGATGCGACGAACTTCGCCTGCCCTCGCGCATCACCCCCGTTGCCGGTGGTGTCGTATCGATCCGTCATGGCCGGCGCTAATGCTTCGCGGTGACTTTTGCTTTAGTCTTCGTCCGTGCTGTGTCAGCCTTCTTGGCGGTCGCCGTTTTCAGAGACCCCTTATAGCCCTCGAGGCGTGCCGAGCCGACAGCTGCTCTGACGATCTTATTCCGGTCTATTTTAGCCATGTTTTAGACGGCTCCTCCCATTATTACTTCCACAGCCATCATTTTACACTACTGATGGGTATTCAGCTTCTCAGGCCGCATCCGGTGCGTCATCTTCGCTATTTAGTCTCTCTCTTGTACTCAGTTGACGAAGGTTCATGTCTCTCAGGGTGGTCTGCACTTCCGGGTTGATGGAAGGCTGTGCTTGTTCCTTACCGGATGGCGGGACAATGTGTAGTGTGCGACCTGCACGGCGCGCATCGCTCTCCCTCCCATGCCCTGGTTCGGAGAGTATTTTATCAACCGAGGCTTCACACTCCGGGGTTGGGATTTGTGACTTCGGAGTGCGTTTGTTGTTGAGGGGTCGCTCATCAATCCCGTTCTCGATTAAGCGTTGGATAAATGAGTGGTTGCCGGGAGTGCTCTTCGGGCCGTAGTTACCGTAAATGAACCAGAGGCGCTCTAAACGGGTACGCTGCTCGGCTGTTAGTGTGACGGGGACTGCTTTCCTGCTTATAGCCATGCGTGATTTTACTGCATCCGACCGCGAAGAGCATGGCTTTCATGTACAAGACTTGGCCGCGGCTTAGTTGTCTGCGCGGCGGGTGATGCCGAGCGTTAGACTCCTTCATCTAGGGTGGGATAAGCTTATCGTTCGAGGAAGCGAAAACCAGCACAAACGGGGCGACGGAAATTACAGGAGGAAACCAGTGGACGCCAAGAAACTTGAGAAATCTGCTGAACTGGGAGAGTTCGCCGGTTATATTGCCAATCTATCGCAATCAACTGGTCATGGTCATTCTCACGGTGGTGACGGCTCAATCGAAACGTCGCGTGAGGACGATTACGAAGGTCATCACATTGAGATTCAGACCACATATAAAATTAAGGTGGATGGTGAGATTTTACAGGCCCCCATCGGTCTGGATAATGAGGGGAATCTGCACTGCCACTCACTCCCGAATTACCAGTTCACTTCAGCCATAGACATGGTGAGACGTCTAATTGATAACTTCCCTGAAGACTTTAAGCGCAAGCGGGCTGCAAAAAAGCCGGCGGGCAAACGTAGTTCGAAAAAGTCGCCCGGCGGACATAATCACGGGTCACACAAGCATGCTACGAAGGGGAGGAAATGAGATGGCTGCCATCCGAAAGAATATTCTCAGCGACAACGCCGTTCGTGACAAATTCATTCAGGGCGTCAAATTGCTGAAGCAGGAAGACAGCGGCCAAACCACAGCGAACCTGGGCATCCCGGGCCCCGTTCAAGCTGTCAGCACTTATGATCTGTTCACCGTCTGGCATCACGTGACCATGATCAGACTGACCCCGCCCGGTAACTCCGCTGGTCGCAACGCTGCTCATCGAGGCCCGATATTCCTCCCATGGCATCGAGTAATGCTCCTTATATTTGAGCGGAACCTGCAACGCGTACTCGTAGACGCAAACTTCGGCCTACCTTATTGGGATTGGGCGGCGGACGGAGACTTGCCGGCGGCGCAGCAAAAAACGGCACCCATCTGGAAGGCGGATTGTTTAGGTGGGCAGGGGAGTCCGGTGCAGACAGGCCCTTTCGCTTTTCGGCCAAACGATCCAAACACTTGGCGCGTCCGGATCGCGGCCAATGTACAGGGCGGGCTAACTTCCGTGGATCGGGGCCTCCGGCGCTCGTTCGGCACCTCCGGTGCGAGTACTCTGCCGACGACGCAAAGCGTGAGCAATGCCCTTCAATTGACCCCTTACGATAAGGCTGAGTGGGATACTACTTCGGATGGTTTTCGTAATCGTCTGGAAGGTTGGAGCAGTGATACCGCGCCCCCCGATCTACACAATAGGGTTCACGTCTGGGTAGGCGGCGACATGGGCCCGTCCACTTCGCCCAACGACCCCGCATTCTACATGAACCACTGCAATGTTGATCGCTTGTGGGAAGCCTGGATGCAGGCGCACAGTCGGAGCTACCTGCCGAACCAGAATGCCGGCGCATTCTTAGAAGGACACCGTATTGATGATCGCATTGAGTCACCGCTGGGAGAGGGTGCATCACCTCGTCAGGTGTTGAACGTCAGCACGATATACACCTACGATACGCTGGCTTGAACTTTTGCTCCATCAGCATCATGCAAAAGTTTGACGGTCGCCTTCAGAGGGAGGGGTCTTAACTCAACATCACCACAGGATTTGAACCAAGTGCCAAGCCACGTAATTTGAAGTGGTGACATCAGTCTAGGAATATGACCATCTGAGCAAGCTACTTGGGACGAGAGTGAGCGGCCTGTGCCCGTTGCGGTGACGAAGTATGTGCCCGTTCGTGCGAGACTGCTGCAAGCGGCCCACGCGCGGCACGTCCGGCGGTACGACGTCTGTGACTTCCGAATAGACGCCATGAATCGCTCCCACCACGTTCCGGCCTGATGATCGCCGCGACAACAGCTAACACAAGCCTACAGATAAAGCGGGAAGACCGCTCCGGAAACCCTAAACCGGAGCAGCCTTCCCGCTTTATCATCATTCGTCGGACGAATGAAGTCTTGGGTGAAGTGTATCAGTAGAAACGCCTCGCGGCGGCCTTGCCCTTCACTGATATGATCGCCTGTCTGAGACGATATTTCGCTTTAGTAGATAGAGGCCTCGCGACAGAAGGGAGATTATATGAACAGGATGCGACAGCTTCTGGTTATCTTGGTACTCCTCGTCGGGTGGTCTTTGAGCGGCGGGCACCCCGGCAAACTCCTCTCCGTGCCCGAGACACGGGCGCAGCAGATGGAAGAGTCGAGCGCCGGTCCGAAGTGGGAATACTGCGCGTTGTCGAAGGCGGCCTACGTAGGCTCGGCCAGGGGAGACCTTTACTAGATCAGCTACTTCCAGGAGACGGGCGTGCAGGTCGTCGAGGTGCAGGCTTCCCTCACGGACGGCAACGGCACGGTCGTCGCTAACCGCGTGGCGACCGGCACGAATCAGTATAGCTACGTGTGGGCGCACTGGGGTTTGGGAGGGTTCGATAAATTTGATCACAAGAACGGCGTCACGCCGCAGATCAGCAATTACACGTGGGTCGGCAGTTCCTGGATCGGCGACCGGCCTGTGAACTGGCTGGCGGATAATCCCACGAGATTCAGTTGGACGGATGGGACGCCGACGAACAGCGCTCTCAATACGCCCACCGGCGTGTTTACGAGCATGGCCGGCAACGGATTTCAGATCACCGTGCCC
>DASQDV010000190.1:0-3101 GCA_035633995.1 Pyrinomonadaceae bacterium
GCGAGATGATAGGCCGCGACAGACGCGTCGAGTTGCGCCCACGGCTGCACTTCGCCGATGGGGTTGACGCGATAGATCGTGCCCGTGCGGTCGCCGACGTACATGCGCCCCGCGCGGTCGAAGGCGAGGCCGGTGGCGACGCCGAGGTTGCGCGCAAACGGCACGGCCTCGTTGAACTGCGCGAGACGATAGACGATCTCGTCGTGGCGACTGGTAACGTACAACTGCCCCGACGAATCGAACGCGAGGCCGGTCGGGTTCGTGATGTCGCCCGTTACGTCGTGAATCACACCATTTGTGTCTATCTGGAAAAGCGAAACCGGCTCTTTCTGGCCGCGCGTGCCGGAGCGCGTCACGTAGAGCGAGCCGTCGTCGGGGTCGAAGGCCGGGTTGGCGACCATGTGCAGATCGTCCGCCAGTTTTTTCCCGACCTGCACGCGCAGGGGCGCGCTCTGCTGCCCGTCGCCGCCCTGCAAACGCACGTCCATCTCGCCGCCCCAGTCCGACTCCGGCACGAGCGCCAGCACGCGGCGCGGCGATGCGCCCACCATCCAGCCGCGCTCGCCGTCAAACAGCGCGCGGCACGCGCGCAAATTGCTCGTGTCGTAATCCTCGCACTCGATCACGATCTCGCCGCCGGGTATCGCCGCCAGCGGATCAATGCGCGCAATCACTCTTCGCTCACCCATGATGTGTCTCCACAAAAGCCGTCGGTGGTTAGTAGTCAGTTGTCCGTTGTTTGCGCTAATCGTTAGTCATTCGCTCGGTAAATCACAAACAACGGACAACTGACTACTGACAACGGACGTTTTCTCAATCATACGCCGCGCCGGCGAATTGTGTCCACGCGGCACTATTTCCACCGGCCGTCCGGCTATTTCATCGCCGCCACGCTCTTGCAGGCGTCGCCACTATGCTATAATCGCCGCCGACGACTTATAGATTTAGCGAGTCAACGAAGTAGAAGCGCGCGTCTTCTTAACATTGGCGCTGACGGAAGGGTCAGGCGACGCGCCGCTTAAATACGACCAAGCGAAGTGTTTTCGCAGGGCAACATCACAAGGCTTCTCACGGCGTCCGAATCATACCGCTCGCATCCCTCTCACTGTAACTTCAAGCCGCAACCGCCACGCCAGTCCGTGCGTGCGGCTGCACTCGCTTGTCGCGCGGGGGCGACCTCTATGCGTGCGGACGCCAGACAGGGAGGGTAGTCAACATCAGCAACGTTCACGGCAACACGCAGGGCTTGAAGCCCAATCAACTACGTCGCATCGAAAAGCTCTATTCGCGCCGCATCCCGCCGCAACAGATCGTGACGCCGGAATTCGCGCGCCAGCTTTCCGAACTTTCGCATGAGACCGGCAGGCAAATCGGCGCGCTCATTGATCGCAAGGGCTATATCGAGTCGGTCATCGTCGGCGACGCCAAGCGCATCGAACTGCCCGACCTGCGCCGCACGCGCGTGGCCGCAGACCGCTTTCGCGGCCTCCGCTGCGTGCACACGCACCTGCGCGGCGAGGAGTTGACGCAGGACGATCTGGCCGACCTCGCGCTGCTCCGGCTCGACCTGATGGCCGTCGTCAACGTCGAGGAGCGCACGGGTCTGCCCGGTCTCGTTCGCGCCGCGCATCTTCTGCCGACCACCGCCGAGCACCTCGAAGACGGCGACGACGCAGACCCTTACGTCTTTCTCGACCCGCAGATTCCTTCGCAGTTGGACGTTGATTTTCTCGACCTCATCAACTCGCTCGAAGACGAAATGGCGCGCAACCGCCGCACGACGCGCCGCTCGGAAGGTAAAGACCGCGCAATCCTCGTCGGCGTCGCCACCGGTTCGAGTTCCGACGCCGAAGAGTCTATGGCCGAATTGCGCGAACTCGCCGCTTCCGCCAACCTGATGGTGCTCGACCACATCATCCAGCGCCGCGCCAATATTGACCCGCGCACGCTGCTCGGGCGCGGCAAAATTGACGAGCTGCTCGTGCGCGCGCTCCGTCTCGGCGCAGACCTCATCATCTTCGACCGCGAACTCTCGCCCGCGCAGGTTCGCTCGCTTTCCGAGGCCACCGACCTCAAAGTCATTGACCGCGCCCAACTCATCCTTGACATCTTTGCCCAGCGCGCCGAATCGCGCGAAGGCAAAATTCAGGTCGAACTCGCGCAGTTGAAATACCTGTTGCCGCGTCTCATCACGGGTCAGGACTCGGCCTTCTCGCGCCTCGCGGGCGGCATCGGCGGGCGCGGCCCCGGCGAAACGAAACTGGAAACCGACCGCCGCCGCGTGCGCGACCGCATCAACCGCCTCGACAAAGAGATCGACACGCTGCGCGGGCGACGCCAGCAGCGACGCAAGGAACGCACGCGCCGCGAACTGCCGATCATCTCCATCGTCGGTTACACCAACGCCGGGAAATCGACGCTCCTCAACACGCTTACTTCGAGCAGCGTCCACGCCGAGCAACGCATGTTCGCCACGCTCGACCCGACCTCGCGCCGCCTGCGTCTGCCCTACGAGCAGGAAGTGATCCTGAACGACACCGTCGGCTTCATACGCGACCTGCCGCCCGACTTGATCGCCGCCTTCCGCGCCACGCTCGAAGAGATTGCCGACAGCGATCTTCTCATCCACCTGATTGACGCCTCGAACCCGCGCTGGGAGCAGCAACTGGAATCCGTCGATAAGATTCTGGCCGATCTGGATTTCGGCAATATCCCGCGCCTCGTCGTCTTCAATAAGGCCGACCTCGTTGACGCCGAAACGCTCGACGCAATCCTGCGCCAGACGTGCAACGACAATTCGCGCCGGCAATGTATCGCCGTCTCAGCCAACGACGCACGCACTTTGCGCCCGATGCTTGAGATGGCCGGAGCAATCCTCGCGCGCGATCTCACGAGCGAAGGGCACGCCCCGGAATCGCACGCGCGTAAGCACGCGCCGCACACGGAACGCGTCGCGCATAACGCAAAATAATTTTCCAAGAAGATGAGTAGCCGTCGCCGCCCCAAGTTCACCAATCGCTTCACCGATGCGCGCAACGCCGCCATCCAGCGACTCGTGCGTCTCCGCAACTGGTTTCGCCCGACGACCCTGTTTATCGTCG
>DASQDV010000191.1:0-2078 GCA_035633995.1 Pyrinomonadaceae bacterium
CCGCTCGTTGACGGCGACCTCGTCATCGTCTCCGGCGTCACGTTCATGTGGGGCGAGCACGGGCGCGGCGCGCACCGCTTCATGGCCTTCGATAAACGCAACGGCGAGACGGTCTGGATCAGCGCGCCCGGCGGACGACCCTACGACACGACTTACGCCGCGCCCATCATCGCAGAGATCAACGGCACGCGCCTCCTGATACAGGGCGCGAGCGACGGCGTCGTCCACGCCTTGAAGCCGCAGACGGGCGAGCCGGTCTGGAAGTACGAAATCTCGAAGCGCGGATTGAACACGGGCGCGGTCGTTTACAAAAATCTCGCCATCGTGACGCACAGCGAGGAGAACCTCGAATCGAACGAGATGGGCATGATCGCCGCGCTCGACGCGACGGCCAAAGGCGAACTCAAGAAGGAACACGTCAAGTGGAGCAAGGTCGGCTGGCAGGGCGGCTATTCGTCGCCGGTCATTGACGGCGACAGGCTTTATCATGTTGACAACGGCGCGAACATCGCCGCCTTCGATTTGAACACGGGCAGGCAACTCTGGCTGCAAAACCTCGGCACCATCCAGAAGTCTTCGCCCGTGCTTGCCGACGGCAAACTTTACGTCGGCACGGAGAACGGCAAGTTCTTCATCCTGCGCCCGACGGCGACGGGCTGCGAGATTCTCGACTCGGATCAACTCGGCACGGAGCAGCAACCCGAAGCCATCATCGGCTCGCCCGCCGTCTCGAACGGGCGCATCTATTTCGCCACCGACTCGAACCTCTACGCCATCGGCAAGAAGTCGAACACGCCGACGCGACAGGCCGCGCCGGTCGAAGGGCTGCCCAACCCGCGCCGCCCTGCGACGTGGGCGCAGGTCGTCCCGACCGAACTCATCATCAAGCCCGGCGACAAAGTTGATTTTCGCGTCCGCCTGTTTGACGAACGCGGCAACTTCATACGCGAAGAGAAGGCCGCGACGTGGTCGCTCGATAACTTGAAAGGAACGGCCACGAACGGGCAGTTCGTGGCGGCCAGTGACGGCGGCGCGCAGGCCGGACTCGTCAAAGCGACCTTCGGCACCGTGACGGGCGCGGCGCGCGTGCGCATCGTGCCGCCGCTGCCGTGGAGCGAGAACTTCGACGCGATGGCTGTGGCGACAGTCCCGCCGACGTGGGCTAGCGCAATCTCGAAGTTCGCCGTGCGTGAGATGGACGGAAATAAGGTGCTCGTGAAGACGACGGAAGGCTCGTCACTTTTGACGCGCACGCGCGCTTACATGGGCGCGTCCGACATGGCGAACTACACGGTCGAGGCGGACGTGCGCGGGACGGAGCGGCGCAGGCAGCGCGGCGACGCCGGAGTCATCGCGCAGCGCTACGCGCTCGTGCTCTACGGCAACAGCCAGATGCTCCACCTCGAACCCTGGCAGCCCGAAGTGGTGCGCACCGTCACGCAAGCCTACGCGTGGAAGCCGGACACGTGGTATCGCATGAAGTTGATGGTCGAGAATCTGCCCGACGGGAAGGTGCGCGCGCGCGGCAAAGTGTGGCCGACGAGCGAACAGGAGCCCGCCGCGTGGATGATCGAGCGCGTTGACCCGCTGCCGAACCGGCAGGGCGCGCCCGGCATCTTCGGCAACGCGCTCGCCGAAGTCTATTTCGACAACCTCAAAGTGACCGCGAACAAATAGTATGAACCCGACGATCAACGAAGCCGCTTCGCTCGCCCCGCCGCCGACGCCGGAGCGCATCTTTCAAACGCTCACGGCCGACCAGCAGACCGCAGCCTTGAAAGCCGCGATTGAACTCGACATCTTCACAGCCATCGGAGACGGCGACGATACGACGGCGAAACTCGCCGCGCGCTGCGGTGCCGCCGAGCGCGGCGTGCGCATACTCTGCGATTACCTGACTGTCTCGCAGTTTCTCGGCAAGCGCGCGGACGGTGGTTACAGCCTGACGCAGGAGTCTGCGCTGTTTCTCGACCGCCGCTCGCCCGCCTACGTCGGCGGCATCGCGGAGTTTCTCTCCGGCGCGCATCTCGGTGACGCCTTTCAGCGGTTCACGGAGAGCGTACGCAAAGGCGGTACGG